>CALDIE010000257.1 GCA_937901625.1 uncultured Lachnospiraceae bacterium | reverse complement strand
ATATCCTGCATGAACGGGCCCACAATGACCAGTTTTCGGAGTCCCGTGGTGATGTGCTGGTGATTCGTGGGCTGCGTGTCGCCAGCGATAAGCTTGGCTTGAACGGTATCTGTGATGTGGTAGAGTTTCAGCGGGATTCTGACGGTGTTTCGCTTTATGGCCGGGAAGGGCTTTGGCTGCCGTACCCGGTGGAATACAATCTGGAAGATATCCTCTGGGAGGTAAGGCAGTCATCGGTCGAGTATGCACAGACCAGAGTGCAGATCCTGTTTCACGCAGATTCGGCAATCCCCAAATATTTATACGGGGACGCCAGGAGGCTAAAACAAGTGCTCTTTGGGCTGATGACCGCGGCAATCAGCCGGACCGGCAAGGGATATGTGGATTTAAAGATCTCTTTGGAGAGCGAGTGGATGGAAGAAGATCAAAAGATCGCGTCCCTGCTCTTTTCCCTAAGCGATACGGGAACGATCTCCGATCGGCCGGAGAATGCGGAGCTCCGCAAACGGTTTTGCGCACAGATCCTTTCCGTCATGGGAAGCAGTTTAAAGGTAGAAGAGCACGGGGAACTGGGGTGTGTTTACCGCTTCCTGTTGGATCAGAAGGTTTTAAAGAAGGATATCTTAGGACATATCAACTGGGAACAGATGAAGTGGGAGGATCATTTCCGGAAAGTCTTGTTTAAAGGGGAAGGGAAAAAGGTCCTTGTGGTGGACGACAATGACATGAACCTGTTGGTGATGCGTAACCTCCTTGCGGATACGGGGATGAAGATCCTTACGGTCAATTCCGGACAGGAAGCGATCAAGGCGTGTGAGAAAATCTCCTTTGACCTGATCCTTTTGGATGATATGATGCCCGGTATGGACGGGAAAGAGACACTTGAAAAGATACGCTCGCTTAAGGATACGGACAATCGCCTGATCCCGGTGATCGCCGTAACGGCCAACTCCGTGCCCGGAATCAGGGATACGTACATAGAAGCAGGCTTTCAGGATTATCTGAGCAAACCGGTCAGTATCCATCAGTTAAACCGTTTGCTTGGAAATTTTCTTGGAGAGAATGCGGGCAGGAAAGCAGGTATTCTTTAAGAGCTATTTTCTCTTTTGCATCGGATCGATCGTAATACTTCTGTGCTTTGAGAACATGTAAATGCATAAAAGCGCGAAAAATCTTGAAAAGCACTTGATTTTTCGACCAAATGTGGTAACATAACTATTGTTGCTTGTAAGTTTTTCTAAAGAGTAGGTGTTTCACCTACTCTTTATTATTGCTAACTTACGTTTTTTGCTTATATAAGCATTGGATCAAACAGTTTTAAGTGAGGAAGCCATATGCCTGAAAAAAGGGGAAAGAAAGAGTATGAAAGCCGGACGGAGGAGATCTTAACCCCGATCGCTCTGGAATACGGAGTTGAGATCTATGATGTTGAATATGTCAAAGAGGGAAGCGAGTGGTATTTAAGAGCCTATATCGACAAAGAGGGCGGAGTAACTATCCTTGATTGCGAGAATGTCAGTCGCACTTTATCCGATCGTCTGGATGAGGAAGACTTTATCGCGGATGCTTATATCCTGGAAGTCAGCAGTCCGGGACTGGGAAGAATATTAAAGAAAGACAGGCATCTTGAAAAGAGTATCGGCGAGGCTGTTGAGATCAGGCTGTATGAGGCCGTGGACGGAAGCCGCGAGTACGAGGGTGTGTTAAGATCGTTTGATAAAGAAACCCTTACGATCGGGATCAGGGACGAAGAAGAGACTGAGGAAAAAACGTTCTTTAGAAAGCAGATCTCTCAGATCCGCCTGGCGCTGGATTTTTGATCGCAGGTTTAAAGAATACAAATACAAGTATCGATAAGAGATCAGTATCTAATAAATGTATGAAGAATTTAGGAGGAGAAAGATGAACAAAGAATTGATCGCCGCATTGGACGCTCTGGAAAAGGAAAGAGACATCAAGAAGGAGAATATGCTACAGGCCATCACGGGTGCCCTGGTATCGGCATATGAGAAGTATTATGATGCCAAGAATGTCGATGTAAAGATCGATCCGCAGACCGGTGATATCACAATGCTTCAGACCAAGGAGGTCATTGAGGACGGTGACCCTTACATGGATCCGGTATTGGAGATTTCTCTTTCGGCTGCAAAGGAAGAGTATCCGGACGCAAAGGTCGGCGATGTACTCGGGTTTAATCTTTCTGCCAATGATTACAGCCGTATCGCGACCTTCAACGCAAAGAGCATCATTACGCAGTCGGTTCGCGAAGAGGAGAGAAATATCATCTATCGTCAGTTCAGTTCCAGAAAGGACGATATCATCACCGGTATCGTTCAGCGAAAGAACAACAGCGGATGGAGCATTAACCTGGGTAAGGCTGACGCACTGCTTCCCGAAAAGGAGATCGTTCCTACAGAGCGCTTAAGACCGAACCTTCGTTTAAAGGTATATGTAGTCAATGTTGAAAATGCCAACAAGGGAGCGAAGATCACGGTCAGCCGTACACATCCGAACCTGGTAAAGAGACTTTTTGAGGAAGAGGTAACCGAGATCAGAGAAGGCGTTGTGGAGATTAAGAGCATCGCCAGAGAGGCCGGAAGCCGTACCAAGCTGGCGGTCTGGGCCTCAGACCCGGACATCGATCCGGTGGGCACCTGTGTAGGTCCCCGGGGGGCCAGAGTTGGCGCCGTGGTGGATGAGTTGAACGGGGAGAAGATGGATATTATCAAGTACTCCGAGGACCCGGCGGAGTTTGTGGCGGCGGCCTTGTCTCCGGCTGACGTGGTCCACGTGCTGATTCAGTCCGGCACCAAGAACTGCCGGGTGGTGGTTCCGGACGACCAGTTATCCCTGGCCATCGGCAAGGAGGGACAGAACGCCCGCCTGGCGGCCCGGCTCACCGGCTACAAGATTGATATCAAGCCCGAGAGCGCTGAAGACGCCCTGGACTTTGACACCGAGCCCCCGCAGCCGGAGATAGACGAGATAGACGAAATCAACGAGGAAAACCTGCTGGAGGAGCCTGAGGGGGCCGGCCAGGAGGAGAGCGAAACGGAAACTCCGGAGGATGCGGCGCTTTCAGAGCAGCCGGAATAATCCTTTTACGATAGAACTAGATAACCCACTTTTCTGACGAGGTGCGCCATGAAGAAGATCCCCATGCGGCAGTGCGTTGGCTGCCGGGAAATGAAACCGAAAAAAGAGCTGGTCCGGGTGGTGAAATCTCCCCAGGGGGAGATCAGCCTGGATCTCAAGGGCAAGGCTCCCGGCCGGGGCGCGTATGTGTGCCGCAGCGCCGAGTGTCTGAAAAAAGCCGTCAGAGCCAAAGCGCTGGAACGGGGCTTCTCCACCGCGATCCCGCAGGAGGTCTATGACCGACTGATGGAGGAAATGGAGGGGGCCGGGGATGCTTGATAAAGCTCTGCACCTTCTGGGACTGGCCCGGAAGGGCGGGAACATCGCCATCGGCGAGGAGCCGGTGGGCACGGC
>CALDIE010000256.1 GCA_937901625.1 uncultured Lachnospiraceae bacterium | reverse complement strand
CTCGGCCTTTCGGAATAAAAACATCGGTGTCATTCCTCAGGGAAAGAGCGCGGTAGGGTCTCTTACGGTTCTGGAAAATATTTTGCTGCCTTTGCATCTTTACGGTGAGGATAATGTCCCAAAGGCCAAAGAATTGATGGAGCGTTTTCATATCGAGCACCTCGAGGATGCCATGATGAGTGAACTGTCGGGCGGTGAGTTACGAAGAATGGCGATAGCCAGAGCGTTGATCCATGACCCGAAAGTCTTATTTGCCGATGAACCGACAGGAGATCTCGATGATGAAAATACGGTGACCGTTCTAAAAATGTTAAAGGAACTGGCTCATACCGGTATACCGGTATTGATGGTTACGCATGAGTCGGAGGCTGAAGTGTATGCGGATGTTTTATATCGTATGGATGCCGGAAAGATGGAAAGGATTGATGCATGAACAGAGTTCAGATCGTAGGGGCCGGACTGGCAGGAATGTCTGCCGCCATTACGCTGGCAGAGGAAAATATTGAAGTCAATCTGTTTTCTTTGCAGGCGTCGGAGCGCGCGCAGTCCGTGCTTGCGGAAGGAGGGATCAACGCGGCTCTGGATACGATGGGTGACAATGATTCCGTTTCGGATCATTACGCGGATACGATGAGAGGCGGCTGTGATCTGGCGGATCCGGTTGCTGTAAAAGCCTTAACGGAGCATGCGCCGGAGGTCGTTCGAAATTTGGAAAAACTGGGTGTTCCCTTTGAGAAAAAAAGGGGGGATATCGTGTTACGTTATTTCGGAGGACAGAAAAAGAGAAGAACAGCGTATGTAAAGAGCAGCACGGGGAAAGCGCTGGTCACGGCACTTGCGGATGAGTGTCGCAAATATGAAGCGAAAGGCTTGATCCATCGATATGCAAATCATTCTTTTTCCAAACTTCTTATGAAAGATAATGTATGCTTCGGCGTAGTGATCAGAAATATCTATGATCAAAAAGAAGAATCCTTCTTCGGACCGGTGATCTTAGCCTGCGGAGGGTTAAACGGCGTATTTCCAAACTGGACTACAGGAACCACACAAAACAGCGGACTGATCGCGGCGTCTGTGTTTTCACAGGGTGTGGAGATGGCGAATCTTGAGATGATCCAATACCATCCGACGACCATAGCCATCCCGGATAAGCGCTGTCTGATCTCCGAAGCCGCCAGAGCGGAAGGCGGGAGATTGTATATAGAAAAAGATAAAAAACGATCCTATTTTATGGAAGAAAAGTATCCTGAGCTTAAAAATCTCATGCCAAGGGATGTGGTCTCAAGAGAAATGTTCTTTGAGATGAGAAAGTATCATCAGCCGGTATATCTCGATATGACGGGGATCAGTGAGGAAGTCTGGCAAAAAAGACTCCCCGACTTAAGGGATGAAATTATTTATTACACCGGGAAGGATCCTAAAGAATATCCTATAGAAGTGGCTCCGGGAATCCATTATTTTATGGGCGGGATCAAAGTGGATGCGGATCACCGGAGTTCATTAAAAGGTCTGTATGCCGCAGGGGAATGTGCCTGCCAATATCATGGTGCCAACCGGCTTGGCGGAAACTCTTTGCTCGGCGCGATCTTTGGAGGAAAAACGGCGGCAAAAACACTTCAATGCGATCAAAAAAGCGGGAAGATATCTGATAACGATACCTGTGCTGTGAATAAGACGGTCACAGAATGTGATCCTTTAGACGCGACACCGGATGAAATACGTAAGATCGCCGATATTCTGTTGCAATGTATGGGAATCGTACGAAACGAAGAGGAATTAGAGGAAGGGTTAGCCGCGTTAAGAGAGCTTAAAGAAGATACCGGTAACCTTTCCATCCCTTTTATGAATCGCATCCGTCTGGCTGAGGCTATGATAATGTCCGCGATCGAGAGGAGGGAAAGCCGTGGAGCGCATTACCGAAGCGATTGCACAGAGCGTCTTGATAAATATCAAAAGCCTGCAACTGCCTGTTACGTGAACGGAGAAATCAGGATCTCTTTTTAAGGAGGACCTATGATAAAGATACGATTGGATATTGTAAGACAGGATGATCCACAGAGCGAACCATATCTTTTGCATGTGATGTATGAAAGCGAAAACGATCATGCCACGCTTGCGAAAGCGTTAACGGATATCAATTCCAATCCCGAAAGAAGGGATTGTGACGGAAAAGGTTTTGAACCCGTTGCCTGGCAGGAGAGCTGTCATCAGAGGAAATGCGGAGCCTGTGCCATGCGTATAAATCATGTTCCCTCTCTTGCCTGTGGTGCACGTTTATCGGATTACGGGGACGCGGTAATGGTGGAACCCTTAAAGAAATTCCCGATTGTTAAGGATCTGCTGGTGGATCGCAGTATCCTTTGGGAAAATCTTAAACAGATCCGCGCATGGTTGGAAGAAGATGTTTCGGTAACCGAAGAGATGTCGGATTTCGCGTTTAAAGCATCCGGATGTCTACAGTGCGGATGCTGTCTGGAGGTATGCCCTAATTTCTATGCGGGCGGAGACTTTTTCGGGATGGCGGCTATGGTACCCGTAGCCAGACTCCTTTCGGAACTCCCCAAAGAAAAACAGGTCGAATTAAGAAAAGAATACAGAAAACATGTATATAACGGATGCGGGAAGTCGCTTGCCTGCAGAAAGATCTGCCCCGCAGGACTGCCTGTAGATGAACTTCTGATCGCGTCCAACGCGATAGCTGTGTGGAAGAGAATCTATCATTTTTAAGGATTGAAAAAAACGATGAGTGAAAGAGCCTTGATAGCCTTAAGCGGCGGAGTAGACAGCAGTACAACGGCACTTTTGTTAAAACAGCAGGGCTTTAAAGTTGTCGGTATTACCGGAAATATGACAGGAGATGAGGAATTATTGCAAAAAGCAAAGTCCAACTGCGATTTTTGCAATAATTCC
>CALDIE010000255.1 GCA_937901625.1 uncultured Lachnospiraceae bacterium | reverse complement strand
AAGACGGCGTTGTCGATATTGTCTGTACCGATGCTGTATATCGTCCGGGCGGAGCGATACCGGATGTCACCGTGAGCTACACTGATGCGAATAAGATCGTATGGACTCTGCGCGAGGGCGTTGATTATAAGCTTAAATATGTAAATAACAAGACCGCAGGGAGTACTGCGACTTTAACCGTGACAGGGCAGGGGAACTTCAAGGGGAATGATTCTGCTAAAACTTACAAGGTCACAGCAGGCAACTTGTCGGATGTTACTGCCAGCATTCCCGATGTCGCATTCAAGGCAGGCAAGAAAGGTTCTGCTTATCTCGGGAAGGTGAAGCTTTATGATGCCGACGGCAAGGCGCTTTCGATCGAAGAAAAGCCGGAACATCCCCGTTCAAATCTCGCCTCCATGGGTATCTATATTTTTAATTGGAAGACATTGAAGGAAGCGTTGATCGCAAACGCTGATCAGCCGTCTCTGGATTTTGGTAAACACGTAATTCCTTATTGTCACAAGAACGAAGCACCGATCTATGCGTATGAGTATAACGGCTACTGGAAGGATGTAGGAACACTTCATTCTTATTGGGAAGCCAATATGGAGCTGATCGACATTGTTCCCGAGTTCAACCTCTATGAGGAGTATTGGAAGATCTACACAAAGTCCAATACACTGACTCCGCAGTACGTTGCTTCGGAGGGTGTGGTTGAGCGAAGTCTGATCAGTGAGGGCGCGTGCATTTACGGTGAAGTGTACAATTCCATCATCGGCTGCAATGTTGAGATCGGAAGAGGCACGGTGGTACGTGATTCCATCATCATGAATGATACGGTCATCGGCGAAGATTGCGAGATCAACAAGACGATCATCGCGGAGAATACCGAGGTGGGAGACGGAGTTCGCACCGGTATCGGTGATGAAGTTCCTAACGAGACGGATCCGAATATTTACAATTACGGACTTGTCTGCATCGGTGAGCATACAACGGTGCCTACGGCCGTGACGATCGGGAAAAACACGGTGATCTTTGGAAAGACCGATGATTCCGATTATCCGGATCACGTCCTGCCCGGCGGCAAGTCTTTGATAAAGGAAGGTGAAAAAGCATGAGAGCAATGGGAATCATTCTAGCCGGAGGCGGAGTAAAACACAGCAGAATGGGTGACCTGGCTGCAAAGAGAGCAGTTGCTGCTATGCCGATCGCCGGAAGCTATCGAAGCATTGACTTTGCCTTGAGCAATATGACAAACTCACATATCCAGAAGGTAGCGGTATTTACGCAGGATAATGCGAGGAGCCTAAATGAGCATCTCAGTTCCTCCAAATGGTGGAACTTTGGACGTAAGCAGGGCGGATTGTATGTATTTACACCCACCCGTACCCAGGACAATTCCGACTGGTACAGAGGAACGGCGGATTCGATCGCGCAGAACATCGAATTCATCAAGGACAGCCATGAACCCTATGTGGTGATCGCGTCCGGTGACGGTGTATACAAGATGGACTACAACAAAGTCCTTCAGTATCACATCGACAAGACGGCGGATATCACGGTTGTCTGCAAAGAAATGGGACCGGATACCAATGTGGAACGTTTCGGTTGTGTCAAGACGGATGCGGACGGAAGGATCACGGAATTTACCGAGAAGCCCGTCAAGGTTGAATCTCACCTGATCTCCTGCGGTATTTATATCATCAGAAGACGTCAGCTTGTGGAGATGATCGAGAGAGCCGCAGAGGAAAACCGTTATGATTTCGTCAGTGATATTCTGATCCGTTACAAGGACGTTAAGAGGATATATGCGTACAAGACGGATGATTACTGGAAGAATATTTCCACGATCCAGGATTATTATGATACCAACATGGATTTCTTAAAGCCGGAGATCCGCAGTTACTTCTTTAAGCAGTACCCGGAAGTATACTCCAAGATTGATGACCTCCCGCCGGCAAAGTACAATGTCGGTGTGAGCGTAAAGAACAGTCTGGTGTCCAGCGGATCGATCATTAACGGTACCGTAGAGGATTCCGTCATTTTCAAGCAGGTATTTGTGGGGAACAATTGCACTATTAAAAATTCTATTATTTTGAATGATGTTTATATTGGGGATAACACTTACATCGAAAACTGTATCGTAGAAAGTCGCGGCACGATCCGTGCAAACTCCGTACACAAAGGAGAGGACGGGATCAAGGTTGTTGTAGAGAAAAATGAACGATACGTGATATGATGTAATAGCGGTGTCCGGTATCGAAAGGTAGCGGACGCCGTTACTATAACAATACATTAATAATACATGAGGGAAGGGAAGTAACAAAAATGAATATTACGGATGTGCGAGTAAGGCGTGTGGAACGTGAAGGTAAGTTGCGTGCGGTCGCTTCTATCACTATCGGGGATTGCTTTGTGATCCACGATATCAAGATCATCGAGGGCGATCATGGTTTGTTTATCGCAATGCCGAGCAGGAAGGCACAGGACGGTACCTATAAGGATATCGCCCACCCGATCAATACGGACACCAGAAAGTTGTTGCAGGACTTGATCTTAAAGGCTTACGACGAGACGCCTGAGGAGATTTAGGAAGGATACGTTCAATACGACCGTCCGGTGATAAAATGGAAGGATACAAACGGTGAATGCCGCTTGTATCCTTTTACATTTACGGAAGAAACGGCTGTGACAGCAACATCACTATGTGATACAATGATTCGGATATATCTGAATCGGTATAAATTAAAGAAATGAAAAAGAGGAATGAAAGATGATCCTGATCGCTGGACTGGGAAATCCGGGGAAAAAATACGAAGGAACAAGACATAATTCGGGATACGGGGCACTGGATGTCATAGCAAAAAGAAATCACATAGTGTTTAGTGAAGAAAAACATAAAGGCTTATACGGAAAAGGAATGATCGGCTCTGAAAAAGTGGTGCTGGTCAAGCCTTTGACATTTATGAATCTGAGCGGAGAATGTATCCGGGAACTATGTGATTATTACAAGATCGATACCGGAAGGGATTTTATCGTACTCTATGACGATATCAGCCTTCCGCCCGGAATGCTTCGCGTGCGCTCCAAAGGAAGTGCCGGTGGACACAACGGGATCAAGAATATCATCCTGCATCTCGGTCATGAAGAGTTTTCGAGAGTCCGAATCGGGATCGGTGAAAAACCTGCCGGATATGATCTGGCGGACTATGTGCTGGGACATTTTGACAAAGAGGACAGAGCCCTGATGGATGAAGCCTTTGAACGGGCGGCGGATGCGGTGGAATGCATATTGGAAAACGGTGTGGAGACAGCCATGAACCGTTTTAATAAAAAGGTGTAAAACATGGAAATACTGACACAGCCACTAAGAGAACTGACCTGGTATGGGGAAGCGATGCGCTCACTTCAAAAAAAGGATTCCCCGCTGTTGATCTCCGGAACGGTGGATTCACAAAAACTGCATATGATCCGTGCGCTGAATGAAGAACAGGAGATCTCCCTGATCGTTACTTACAGCGAAAACAGAGCGAGAGATATCTGTGAGGAATACCTTTTTTACGATCGTGAGACCTATTTCTTTCCGGCAAAGGATCTGATCTTTTATCAGTCGGATGTCAACGGAAAGCAGTTGGAGCGTGACCGTATGCGTGTCCTGTCCCGCATCCTGGAAGGCGGGAAGATCACGGTGGTTACCACGCTTGATGCTTTGATGGAATACTGTCTTCCGTTGGATACGCTCAAAAAAAGCGTGATCACACTCGAGGTGAATTCAGACGAAAATCTTCCGGAATTGACTAAACATCTTATCGATCTGGGTTATGAAAACGTATCCCAGGTGGAGGCTCCCGGGCAGTTTTCCTTAAGGGGCGGTATTCTTGATATTTTTGATCTGACAATGATGAATCCCGTACGTATCGAGTTTTGGGGAGATACGGTGACGGAGATCCGTCTTTTTGACGTAGAGAGTCAGCGTTCCATTGAAAAGATGGACAGTATAAGGATCTTTCCGGGGACGGAGATCATCTTAACACAGGAGGAACGCTACGCCGGATTTCATAAGATCCAGCAGGAATCATTGGTGGAAGTAAAGAGATTGAGGGACGAATTAAAGACCGAGGCAGCCAATCGTCTGCATCTGGCCATGATGGAGCTGGAAACCGCCATTATGGGGCAGAACCGGTACCTGAATCTTGAAAGTTATATCCGGTATTTTTACGATGCTCCCGATATCCTTTTGCATCTGTTTAAAGAGCGCGGAGCCTGCATCTTTTTTGAAGAGGCTGATAGGGTGATCCTGCATGCGCGGGAGGTGGAAAAAGAATTCAAAAACAGTATGGAACACCGCCTGGAACAGGGATATCTCTTAAAAGGGCAGACGGAGCTTTTATGGGATCTTGAGGAAATATGGAAGGAATTAAAGGCTTTTAAGAGTGTACAGCTCTCAGCCGAGGATGATACAAAGGGAATTTTCGGAAACGAAAAGTGCTATAAAGTTAAGGTGGCGACGATCCCCTCTTACCACGGAGGCTTTCAGATGCTGGTGGAAGAGCTTGCCAAATACAAGCAGCAGGGGTACCGGATACTGGTGCTCAGTACGTCGACTTCCAAGGCAAAACGTCTGGCGGATGAGATGCTCAACGAAGATCTGGTGGCAACCTTTGTGGAAGATGCCGACCGCCCGATCCATCCGGGTGAAGTGGTTACCTTCTACGGTCGCATTCGAAAAGGATTTGTCTATCCGGAATTAAAATTCATGGTTGTAACGGAGGAAGACATCTTCGGCTCTCGTAAAAAAGACAAGCGCAAGCATGCGAAATTCACCGGCGGTACGAAGATCAAGAATTACGGAGAACTCCATGTGGGCGACTATGTGATCCATGAGGATTACGGTATAGGGATCTATCGCGGGATCGTCACTCTTGTGGTCAATGAAGCCTCCAAGGACTACCTGTCCTTAGAGTATCGAAACAACGGTACGCTATATATTCCGCCCACTTCCCTGGACCGGTTGAAATTCTACGCGGATAAGGACGTGGAAAAAAAGCCGAAGATCCATACCCTCGGAGGAAAAGAATGGATTCACACCAGGGAGAAAGTGGAGGAATCCATCGGAGAAGTGGTGGAAGAGTTAGTGGAGCTCTACAGCGTCCGGAATCTTCGAAACGGCTATCGCTACAAGCCGGATACCCCATGGCAACGGGAGTTTGAAGAGGCTTTTCCCTATGAGGAAACCGAAGATCAGCTCCATGCGATCAATGCGACCAAAAGCGATATGGAAAGCAGCAAGATCATGGATCGTCTCGTATGCGGAGATGTCGGATTCGGCAAGACGGAAGTAGCCATCCGCGCTGCTTTCAAGGCTGTACAGGACGGAAAACAGGTGGCCTATCTTGTGCCGACAACGATCCTGGCGGAACAGCATTTTCATACGTTCAGAGAGCGTATGAAAAACTATCCCGTGACGGTGGAGATGCTCTCCAGATTCCGTACCAACGCGGAGATTAAGAAGACTTTAACGGAATTAAAGCAGGGACATGTGGATATTGTCATCGGCACGCACCGGCTTTTGTCAAAGGATGTGGTCTTTAAGGATCTGGGTCTTTTGATCATCGATGAGGAGCAGCGCTTCGGTGTGGCGCATAAGGAAAAAATCAAGCAGTTAAAAGAAAATGTGGATGTGCTGACGCTGACGGCAACTCCGATCCCCAGAACACTCCACATGAGTATGGTCGGGATCCGGGATATGAGCCTGTTAGACGAGGCGCCGCAGGATCGCCGTCCGATCCAGACCTATGTGATGAAATATGATGAAGAGATGGTACGGGAGGCTATTCACAGAGAGTTAAGCCGTAGCGGCCAGGTGTACTATGTATTTAACCGGATCCACGGGATCGAGATGATCGCGAACCGGATATCAAGACTCGTTCCGCAGGCCAGAGTGACCTTTGCGCACGGTCAGATGGAGGAGCGTGAGCTGGAAGATATCATGGCTACCTTTATCCGGGGGGAGATCGATGTTCTGATAAGCACGACCATCATCGAAACGGGACTGGATATTCCCAATGTCAACACGATCATCATCCATTCCGCGGAACAGATGGGACTGGCGCAGCTCTACCAGTTAAGGGGAAGAGTCGGGCGTTCCAACCGTACGGCGTACGCGTTTTTGATGTACGATCCGTCCAAAATCTTAAGTGATGTGGCAGAGAAGCGTTTGACGGCCATAAGAGACTATACGGAGCTCGGCAGCGGATATAAGATCGCCATGAGAGACCTGGAGATCCGCGGCGCCGGAACGTTACTCGGGAAAAAGCAGCACGGACATATGCAGGCGGTAGGTTACGATCTCTATTGCAAGATGCTGGAAGATGCGTTGAGAGAGAAAAAGGGTGAGCCGGTAGTAACCGAAAACAGAAATGTGAACATAGAACTGAAGGTGTCCGCATATATCCCGCCGGAATATATTGTCAACGAAAAACAGAAACTGGAAATATACCAGAGGATAGCCGACATCCACACCGATCAGGATATACAGGATATGACGGACGAATTGCGCGACCGTTTCGGCACGATCCCCAGAGAGGCGGAGAATCTTTTGAAGATCGCGTCCTTGAAACGTCTGGCACAGCGTTTGTGCCTGACGGATGTCAAAGGAATGCCGGGGCTGATCCGCCTGTATATGGATATGTCCGCACCGGTAAATACTGACAGGATCCCGGTTCTGTTAAATAAGTATGAAGGGAAGCTGCGGTTTCGACCGATGAAAACTCCGCTTTTCTATATGGATTACGAACTGGTCGGACTGGTGGATGAGGATGAGGAACTTTTGCTGGAAAATACAAGGAAAATGATGGAAGCATTGATATGTCTCTTTGAGGATGAGACTTGACAATGGTATAATAAAAAATGGAATTGTTCGATACGTTGAAAGGAGAATTTCCATGGGAAAAACTAAGATTTGTCCGAAATGCGGCACTGAAGTAGACGCCGTTGTGAAATTTTGTGGCGGATGCGGCTTTCGGTTTCCGGTGGACGTACCGCAGGTGGTGCCGGATCCCGCACCGATGCAGTCTGTGTCTTCGCAACCCGCACCGGTTGCACAACCCTCACCACAGGTGAACAATTCGGGGAATATGTCTATCGTGCAGGATCTGCAGACACCGAAGTCACCCAACAAAAAGGGACTGGTGGCAGTTCTTGCGTGCATAGCCGTACTTTTGATGGCAGGGATCGTGGTAGCGGTCGGCTATCTTCTCGGTTGGTTTGCCGGAAATCCTACGCTGATCTCTCTTTCCGAACGCAAGATCACGGTAATGGAAGGGGAGCAGTTTGATATCAAGGTAACAAATTTCTCTGACTTGAATTCGCAGGATCTTGAATGGGTCATAGAAGATGAGAGCATCGCGACCGTAGAGGTCGGCAGAAACGGTAAAGCCGTGATCACGGGAGAATCCGCGGGGAAGACGATCCTTACGGTCAGCGGACGAAATTGTGAGTCGGCGACACTTAAGATTACCGTAGACGCGCAGCCGGTTGTCGTTACGGTCGATGATTCGGTGGTTGGAAAGGCATGGGAAACATCCAACGGCATCTATTACTTCCTGGATGACGGAACGTTTTATTTTATCAGCGAAGCGGCACAGGATTATATGAAGGGCAGTTATACCTACACAGAGACGGATGAAAACAATGCCTATGCTTCGGAATTGGATGGGTTTGTACAAAATCCCGTTTATTATATGGTCAATGTGCATGTGAATCTGGAAGAGTTCTACGGGGAAACGAGAGATTTTGATCTGTATCTTGCCATGGCGCACGGAGACTCCGGTTGTGCTGTCTATGCTTCGGACTGGGGCAACGCCTCCATGGCGGATGAAGTCGTGATGAAGGACAGGCAGGATCTGGATGATTATTTTACGGCAGATGATGTGGATCTGGCGGGTGTCGATACGCCGGATTCCGATCCGACAGCCGGAAGCGGTACTTCTTTTTCCGGAGCAGCCTTCAGCGAGTATAACAGCAAAGAGAGCTGGAGATGCTTTACGGTGAATGGAAAGATCATTGTTCGTGTGAAGGGAGACGCAAAATGACGGTTGAAAGCTGCATGGAAAAGCTCATGAAGATCGACTCTCTGGAGATCGCCAGCGTGGATGACGCCGGCTGTCCCCATCTGCGGGTGATCTCCGCCCGGTACTTTGACGGCACGACCATGCTCTTTCTGACGGCCCGGGGCAAGGCCTTCGCCCGTCAGATGGAGAAAAACGGGAACATCGCCGTCATCGGCTTTGACGAGGCGGCCAACGACATGGTCCGCCTGTCGGGCAAAGCGGTCCGCGTGCCGGATGGGGAGCAGCGCGCCTGCCGGGACCGGATGTACG
>CALDIE010000254.1 GCA_937901625.1 uncultured Lachnospiraceae bacterium | reverse complement strand
ACTCAGCGCGTACTCAACTATTTTTTCAAAGTCCGATTTCGTGATTGTGATTTTCATTTATTCAATGTCCCCCGGAACTCTTTAATTCACATGCAGCCTGCTCATAATCGATCAGCTGTGTGATCGCAGGCGTGTCGGAACATACCGCGCATCCTTTTCCTCTGGGCGGTAACTTGATCTTATGAAACTCCATCTTCAGAGCATCATATGTCAGGAGATACCCGACCAGCAGATCGCCCACGCCGGTAATATACTTTACAGCCTCCATTGCCTGAAGGGATCCGATCACGCCGCCCATGGCACCGATCACGCCTGCCTGCTTACAGGTAGGCACGGCATCCTTGGGAGGTGGATTTTTAAAGATACAACGATAGCACGGTCCTTCTCCGGGGATGATCGTCGTCAACTGGCCCTTAAAGCGAATGATCCCCGCATGGGACAAAGGCTTTCCTGCCATTACGCAGGCGTCGTTGATCAAAAACTTTGCCGGGAAGTTATCTGTCCCGTCAAGGATAAAATCATATTCACTGATCAGATCCATGATGTTTTTGCCGGTAACAAACTGATGATATGTCTTCACATTCACATCCGGATTGATCGCACGCATGGATTCCGCCGCGGACTCCACCTTTTTCTTGCCGATATCTGCCGTTGAGTGGATCACCTGTCTCTGGAGGTTGGAAAGATCCACAACATCCGCATCTACAATACCGATCGTACCTACGCCTGCTGCCGCCAGATACAGCGCTGCAGGAGCCCCCAGTCCGCCGGCGCCGATGATCAGCACCTTGGCATTTAAAAGTTTCTTCTGACCTTTAACGCCGATTTCTTTTAAGATAATATGCCTGGAATATCTCTCCAGCTGTTCATTCGTAAAGGCCATTACCTTCCTCCTCCCATGAAATAGAGAAATTCCACCTCATCCCCCTCTTTCAGCAGATGGGTATCAAAAGTGCCGTTCTCCAGAAACTCCTCGTTTACGGATACCGTCACATACTCCGGTGTTTCCACATTTTCCTGAACGATCAGCTCTGCTACGCTTAATCCGTCCTTTACTTCTTTTCTTACTCCCGCTACTACAATTTTCATTTTATCTCCTTTTTGTTTTACGGCTTAAGCCAACCTATATTATGTAATACCATTCTTCGCTTTGACTGATCTCCGTCGTCCGGCGTTCGTTCTGCGTGGTTCTGTATTCCATCTCCATATTCTTCATGCTGACTCTTGTATGAGCGTCGATCGATGTGGTGATGAAGGTGTTTCCGCCGATCACGGCATTTTCCCCGATCACGGTCTCTCCGCCAAGGATCGATGCGCCCGCGTAGATCGTTACATTGTCGCAGATCGTCGGGTGTCTCTTCACCCCGGCCAGTTTCTGCCCGCCTCTGGTAGAGAGCGCTCCGATCGTTACACCCTGATAAATCTTTACATTCTGCCCGATCACGGCCGTCTCTCCTATCACGATACCGGTACCGTGGTCGATAAAGAAGTTTTTCCCGATCTCGGCACCGGGGTGTATATCGATCCCGGTCTGTGAATGAGCATATTCCGTCATCAGCCTCGGAAGTACCGGCACCCGCAATTTATACCCTCCGAGTTTGGCGATGATCTCCATTGATGTGGCCCGGTCATCCGACTTGATCATCTTATCAAAGGAGTAGTCCGACATCGCCTCCTCCGTCAGATAAAAATTGCTGTCGCTGCTCTGATCAAAAGTCACGCACGGATATTCCTGCATCTCCGCTATCGATATTTCTTTTCTTCCCGCAAGCGGATGCGTTTTCCAGAGATATATATACGTGTCCTTTTTCATCAACGGCACAAAGCTCAGTCCGTAATCCTTAAAAAGCTTTTTGAGCACGCCTTCATTGCTGCCGGAAAAAGAGAGGACACCGACTTCGCTCTTTAAGCCCCTGACATCATCCAGCACATCTTTTGTCTTGGTCTCGTGAATGGAAAAAACATATTTGGATGGATCTGTCTTTTTGATCACCTCGGTAAACGCCTTGATCGAAAAATTATAATGCTGTGTGGATACGGAAAAATGCTCCTTATCCACATCCGTGGTAATATATCGGTCTTCCAGGATCTGATACTGTCCCACCGCCTTTTTGGCATACTCGAGAAATTCTCTTCCTTCCGTTGTCAGATGTATTCCTTTGCTTGTCCGCTCAAAGATCAGCATTCCGATCTCCGTCTCGAGCTCGTGTACGCTGGCCGAAAGTGCCGGCTGGGAAATAAACAGTTTCGTGGATGCCTCCCTCATCGAATTCGAAGCAGCAACCTCCAAAACATACTTTAACTGAGTCATATTCATATATCTTCTTCTCCTGTCTGTACAGAGCGAAAATATTTCTCATTCTATTATGAATCAAAACCCGCGGTCAAGCAGAATCTGTTTTTATGACCCGGCAGTAATTTTTTGAAGTATGGTGTTGACAGAAAACCGCTTCTGTGGTTAAATTCAATTGTAAGCAATTTAATTTATTGCAATCAGATAGTTTGGACCGAAAGGAGAAACACTATGGGTATTTATGATTTTACAGTTACTGACAACAAGGGTGCAGCCGTTTCCATGAAGGAGTATGCTGGCAAGGTTCTTTTGATCGTTAACACTGCTACCGGCTGCGGCTTTACTCCGCAGTATGAAGGTTTGGAGAACCTGTATAAAAAATATCATGAGCAGGGTCTGGAGATCCTGGATTTTCCCTGCAACCAGTTCGGACATCAGGCGCCCGGGGATGACGCGGAGATTCAGTCCTTCTGCACGATGAAGTATAACACCACCTTCCCCCGCTTTAAGAAGATCGATGTAAACGGCGACAACGCCGATCCTCTCTACGTATACTTAAAGGCGCAGAAAAAGGGGCTCTTAAGCGGCAACATCAAGTGGAACTTCACCAAGTTTCTGATCGACCGGGAAGGCAATGTGGTCGCGCGCTTCGCTCCCACCGATACGCCCGAGAGCATCGACGCACAGGTTGCTGCTCTTTTGTGATCCCTTGCGGTCCGTGGTAGACATCAAGAAAAGAAAACGATACAATAGAAACCGTATCTTAAAGATCCGTCCGCGAAATAGCGGACAGGATGATCACTAACACAGGAAAGAGAGGTAACAGATATGACACCGATCGTATTAACGGCAGATAATTTTGAACAGGAAGTATTAAAATCCGAGGTACCCGTACTGGTTGATTTTTGGGCATCCTGGTGCGGTCCCTGCAAGATGCTCTCCCCTATCGTGGATGTTGTGGCAGAAGGTTCCGACGGCAGCTTTAAGGTTGCTAAGGTGAACGTAGACGATGAGCCGGAGCTTGCGGAGCGTTATAACATCATGTCCATCCCGGCTTTGAAAGTATTTAAGGACGGCGCTATCGCAAAAGAAAGCGTTGGTCTGATCGATCAGGAGCAGGTAGAAGCACTCGTTAAGTTCTAAAGACAGATGCGGTATGTGACCAAAGGAGTTTGTCTATGTATGATATCGTAATCGTGGGAGCCGGCACGGCCGGTCTTTCCGCAGCCATTTATGCCCTTCGCGCCGGGAGGAAAGTACTCCTGCTCGAGCAGTTATCCTACGGAGGACAGATCATCAACACCCCCGAGGTGGAGAATTACCCCGGCATCAAGAAGATCAGCGGTTTTGAGTTTGCCACCGGTTTATATGAACAGGCAAAGGATCTGGGTGCGGTTGTCGAATACGGCAAGGTGGTATCTCTTGAAAACGATATCCCCGCCGGCGATGAGATCGCGGCGGCGGAAGGCATCTCGCCGGATGCCGTGATCAAGGTTGTACACACGACCAAAAAAGCATATCCCTGCAAGGCTGTCATCATCGCGACCGGGGCGAAGAACCGTCCGCTCGGACTCCCTGATGAGGAACGGCTGACGGGCGCCGGCGTATCCTACTGCGCTACCTGCGACGGGGCTTTTTACCGGAAGAAGCCGGTAGCCGTTAACGGCGGCGGCAATACCGCCATCGAGGATGCCCTCTTCTTATCCAACTACTGCAGCAAGGTTACCCTCATCCACAGAAGGGACACTTTCCGTGCGGATGCCGCTGAGGTGGAAAAGTTAAAGAGCCGCGACAATATCGAACTGGTATTAAACTCGACCATCACTTCCATCATCGGAGAAGACCGCGTAAAGCAGTTGGAGGTAACGGATAAAAACACCGGCGAGAAACGCCTGATCGATGTGGATGGTCTCTTTATCGCCATCGGACAGATTCCCGACAACAGCGCGTTTTCTCCTTTAGTGGAGATCGACGCAGCCGGGTATGTGGTTGCCGGGGAAGATTGTAAGACCAATGTAGCCGGTATCTTTGTAGCCGGCGACTGCCGGACCAAGACGGTCCGCCAGTTAACTACCGCCGCGTCGGACGGCGCGATCGCCGCGCAGGATCCGGCGAAGACCGAGACGCCGTTCACGATCGACTCGGGCGTCCCGCCCGCGGGGGTCAGGATGTGCAGGCTGTCGCCCAGCTCGACCCCAAGCGCTCGGATGCTGAAATTGCTGTCGATGTTGAGATAGCTCGTGCCGTCCAGCACCCGCAGCGTGTCGTAATCGATCAGAATGCCGTAGCCGTTGGAGACGGTGGTCGTCACCGAGACGCCGCCGTCCTTCACCGTCACGTTCTTCGCATAGACGCCGACTTCGTGGGCGCTGATGGCAAGGCTGCCGGACAGGGTCAGCTCGGTGTCCTTCGCCCAGATGCCGGTCACGAGGTGTTGTCCGCCATTCGTGACGGGTGTGGCGATCGAGCCGGTGCCGGTGACGTGCAGCGTCGGCAGCGAGCTCCAGATCACCGCGCCCTCGTACAGATTGGACTGCAAGGCCCCCAAGCTGGAAGATGAACTTATAGTCGCCAGTCTTCTCGGGAGTGCCCTTGATGGTTACGGTCTTGTTGAGCACGCTCCTCGACGATGTGAACCCTGCAGGCACACCGCCAGACTTCTTCGTTCCGTCGGCATCGATGCTTGAGTCCAGCTTCAGCGTGCTGACATACAGCCCGCTCACGACAACCTCCACGCTCTCACCCTCCTGGATGGTCATCTCCTTGGGTATGGCAAGGTGCGGCGCAGTGGCCTCCTTCAGGTTATATCCGAGGTGTGGGGGCTGGTTGTAAGCCACATTCTGCCAGCATATCGCCATGCGCAACGACTTCGCCTTTCTCGTTGATGAGAAACAAGTTGCTGATTCTAAACTCAAA
>CALDIE010000253.1 GCA_937901625.1 uncultured Lachnospiraceae bacterium | reverse complement strand
CCGGCATCTTCGGCGGCATGTTTGCCACAGGCATGCAAACGCTCTGCAGCAGAGAGCTGGGCAAGGGCGATGTGCGCTCTTTCATGTGCTCGGCGCGGTTTTTGGCGCTTCCGGAGAACTTCCACTGCTCTCCGGGCGACGTTATTCTTCTGGATGTGCGGGACGAGGAGAATGTCTTTCCGGTTGTTCAGTAGGTTCAGATGTTTTACAAAAGGCAATGAAAACAAATATGGCTGGAAAGTCAGAAATGATCGTGTTATGAACGAGCAGAAGAGTAACCGATTCAAAACATGGCGTGACGGCGTATGAGATCGTGATGCCCTGCATAATGGTCGCCGGCACATTCGTCACTCTGGGTTATCTTACAACAGGCTATAACCGTAATATGATACGGTTTTGCAATACATAAAAATCTTTTAATCCGGAGGAAAACACTATGCTCAACATCGAGAAGATTGACGATCTGACGATGCTCTGCGTGGAGTATAATGGGGTTTGTTCATGAGAGGTTCATACAAGGAACTTGTGGTTCCTGCGCAGATTGAAAAGCTGCCAGAAATGCTCTCCTTCCTGGAACAGGCGCTGGGCGAAGCGGACTGCCCGCTGAAAAAGAACCTCTGAAATAATGTATGATTTTTGCTTTCAAAAGCCCTGCAACATTGTGATAGTTCACATCTTGAAGCGCGCAAAACCTTGTGATAAAATTCTTACGATTATGCGAAGATGCATACAGCGGTGATCTATGCCCCAGCGTCTTGGCGTAAGGGGCCGTAAGGAGAGGTGGCTATGAAAGCATATTTGATTTTGGAAGACGGAACGATATTCGAAGGGATTCATATAGGTTCCGATAGGGAAGTTATCAGCGAAATCGTCTTCAATACGTCTATGGCCGGCTATACGGAGGTGTTGACAGACCCGTCCTATGCGGGACAGGCCGTGTGTATGACATATCCCCTGATCGGTAATTACGGTATATGTACGGAGGATCTTGAGTCCTCGCGTCCGTGGCTGGACGGACTGATCGTACGGGAGTTAAGCCGTATGCCCAGCAATTTCCGCTCAGATCTGAGCATTCAGGATTTCCTTTTACAATATGATATTCCGGGGATCGCGGGAATTGATACAAGAGCTCTTGTAAAGATCCTTCGTGAGCGCGGAACCATGAACGGTATGATCACTACGAGGCAGGGTTTTGATGTTGACGAGATCCTTCCCCGTTTAAAAGAGTACACGACCGGTGAAGTGGTTAAGAAAGTGACCTGTAGCGAAAAGTACAGCCTTAAGGGTGTAAAGGACCTTGGCGAAAACGCGCCGATCTCCGGCAGTGCGGTATATACCGGCGAGAGGGAGAGCGCTCCTTCCATGGTAAAGGAGTTAAACGGCACGGGATTAAAGATAGCGCTGCTTGATTTTGGTGAGAAGAGAAATATCGAGCGTTCTTTAGTTGCGAGAGGGTGTGATGTAACGGTGTATCCGGCGACGACACCGGCAAGTGAGATCCTTGCAGAGCATCCGGATGGAATAATGTTAAGTAACGGTCCCGGGGATCCTAAGGACTGCGGAAGCATCATTGACGAGATCCGTAAGATCTACGAGTCGGATGTGCCGGTATTTGCCATCTGTCTGGGACATCAGTTGATGGCGCTTGCGACAGGTGCCAATACATACAAGATGAAGTACGGACACCGCGGAGGCAATCACCCGGTCAAGGATCTTGAGACCGGCAGAGTCTACATCTCCTCTCAGAACCACGGCTATGTGGTGGACACGGACAAGCTGGATCCGGCGGTTGCCGTTCCCGCTTTCATCAATGTAAACGACGGCACCAACGAGGGACTTTCCTACACGGGAAAGAACATCTTCACGGTGCAGTTTCACCCGGAGGCCTGCCCCGGTCCGCAGGATTCCGGATACCTGTTTGACAGATTTATCCGCATGATGAAAGGTGTCGAAGACAAAGCAGTTGATGATCACGCCGGGATGCAAGGCGGCAAAGCCACCGCTGATCACGCCGGGAAGGAGGGAGAATAAGATGCCGAAGAATCCGAATGTAAAACGTGTAATGGTGATCGGCTCCGGTCCTATCGTCATAGGACAGGCAGCGGAATTTGACTACGCGGGTACCCAGGCATGCCGCTCCCTGAAAGAGGAAGGAGTGGAGGTCATCCTGGTCAACTCCAATCCCGCGACCATCATGACGGACAGAGATATCGCGGACAAGGTTTATATTGAGCCTCTGACCGTAAAAGTATTGGAACAGATCATCGAGAAAGAAAAGCCTGACAGCATCCTTCCCACGCTGGGTGGACAGGCCGGACTCAATCTCGGAATGGAGCTGGAGGAATCCGGTTTCCTTGCAAGTCACAACGTGACACTTCTCGGAACGACCGCTGCCACCATACGAAACGCAGAGGGACGTCAGGAGTTCAAAGACCTCATGGAGCGTATCGGTGAGCCCTGCGCGGCGTCCAAGGTTGTGGAGAATGTCCGGGACGGCATTGATTTTACCAACGGCATCGGCTATCCGGTGGTGCTTCGCCCCGCATACACGCTGGGCGGTTCCGTCGGCGGTATCTCTCATAACCGGGCAGAGCTTGAGGAGATTCTCGAGAACGG
>CALDIE010000252.1 GCA_937901625.1 uncultured Lachnospiraceae bacterium | reverse complement strand
TGCAATGGAGCAGTTTGAGACCGGGATCGATATCGGAGACGATACGCCTACGCTCCCTGCACAATTAATAGGAACGGACTCGCCGGATGAGGTATATGTTATCTTGCGGGAAGGCAGATATCATCAGATCAAGCGTATGTTTGAGGCACTTGATAATGAAGTTGTCTATCTAAAGAGGATACGTATGGGGGATTTACTCTTAGGGGAGAGTCTTTTGCCGGGAGAGTACCGGAGGCTTTCCGCACAGGAAGCGGATTCTTTGAACGCAGTTAAAGCAATCCCCCCGCATAAAGCGCGATGAGCGCTTTATGCGTTTTGAGAAGGGGGACGAACGGATATGGAGACCGAAGAAAAGATGGGCAGAGAAATAAAAGGTGATCCGGACATTGAACAGGATCAGGCACAGGAAGAAAGGGCAAGGACAGCTATCATCACCGGAGCTTCCTCCGGAATGGGCAAATGGTTTGCGATTTTGGCGCCTCGATATTTTTCTGACCTGGAGGAAGTCTGGCTGGTAGCCAGAAGCAGGGATAAACTGCAAAAGCTTGGAGACCGTATCGCTGTCCACTATCCGGATGTCAAAGTTCGTCTCCTGGTGACGGATCTTTTGGAGGGAGATGTAGAATTAAAATTCAGACGGAAATTAAAAGAACGAAATCCTCAGGTCGAGCTTCTGGTAAACAGTGCCGGAATAGGCATGATGGGGAAAGTTGAACAGCAACAGACACAGGAACTGTTGGATATGATCGACTTAAACTGCAGGGCATTAACCTCGATCACGGCAGAGACATTACCCTATATCGGGGAGGGCGGACATATCATTCAAATGGCTTCGGCGGCAGCATTTGTGCCGCAACCCGGCTTTGCGGTATATGCTGCTACCAAGAGTTATGTGGATTCTTTTGCCAGAGCATTGAATCGCGAGCTTAAGGGAAGAAAGATCTGCGTTACGTCTGTCTGTCCCGGTTGTGTAAATACGCCGTTTTTTGCGGTGGCGCAAAAGTATGAAAAACTCTCCGCTTTCAAAAAGATCTTTATGTCCGGGGACAGGGATGTGGTACATCTTGCTTACCAGGACGCAATTCGTAAAAAGGACCGTTCTGTTTACGGCATCTGGATGAAAGCATTCCATGTACTGTGCAAAATATTGCCGCAGGAGATGATCATGTTTTTCGTGAAATAAGGATCTGTTCCTAAAGAGCGCCGGATCCGGATGGTTAAGATCGACAGATGTAAGATGATAACGGATCGGTAAACAGTATAGATAAGAATATGGGAAATACAAATATGAATACTGCTACAGAGAATAAAGAAAGCGATAAAAAGATCATAAAGGGAGATTTCGGATATTTAAAAGCGCAAAAGAAGAAAGAGATCATAAAAACGGTGTTGTTTTTTCTTGCGTCGTTTGTGATTTTCGGGATCGGATATCTGATATCGGGAAGTGAAAAGAATATCCTTACCGTGGCAGCCGTACTGGGATTGCTACCGGCTTCCAAATCCGTAGTCATCCTGATCATGTTTATAAAAGCCACTCCACACGCCTGCCCGCAGGAAACTTACGAACGTACGGATGAGTTTATCGCAAAAACCGGTCTGCCGTTTACGGTATACGATCTGTATATGACAAGTGAGAAGAATGATTTTCCGATCTATTGCATGTCCTGTCGCGGAAAATATCTGATCGGCTTCAGCTCCGATCCGAAATTGCAACAGAAAGAGGCAACGGAGCATATCCGGGGGATGTTGGATCAGAACGGCTTTCACAAGATGAGCATTCATATCTTTACAAAGTATGATGCTTATCTGGAACGGATGAAGGCACTTGCGAACTTTGAGACGGATGCCGAAGGAAAATGCGACGGAGTCAGCGAGGAACATGACCTTGAAGTATTAAAACTGATGCTTAACATATCCTTATGAAGAAATGAAAGGTCTTTTGATCTATGAAAGAGATTGGCGTTCCGGCAAGTGAAGCGGGACAGAGACTGGATAAATATCTGAAAAAATATATGCCTGTGGCAGGAAACGGTTTCATCTATAAGATGCTCAGAAAGAAAAATATCACTTTAAACGGGCATAAGTCGGATGGGAAAGAGATCTTAAAAGAAGGCGACAGGATCAAATTGTTTCTTTCGGATGAAACGATCGAAAAGATGCGGGCTGCAGGGGGAACGGCTCCGGATAAACGAAGTAAAAAAGAACCGGAAGCGGATAAGATCTTCTCTGCCATAAAGATCCTGTATGAAGATGAGGATCTTTTATTTATAGATAAGCCGGCGGGGTTACTTTGCCAGGAAGACGGAAGCGGTGCTTTATCCGTAAATGACTGGCTTAGGGCGTATGTGGATGATCATGAGGCATCGGAGGCCAAAACCTATCGGCCGGCGGTCTGCAATCGTCTCGATCGTAATACAACCGGTGTTGTGATGGTCGCAAAGACCTATGCCGGAGCGCGATTTTTAACGGATATGATAAAGGAACATAAGATCCGTAAATATTATCTGGCGGTAGAAGAGGGGGAAGATCTGCCACAGGGGCGGTTTGAAGCCTATCTTTCAAAAGAAAGAAGCATAAATAAGTCTGAAGTGTTGTTTAAGGAAGCTTATGCTAAGCTTTTAGAGCATACAAA
>CALDIE010000251.1 GCA_937901625.1 uncultured Lachnospiraceae bacterium | reverse complement strand
ACCGTAAGTGCGCGCGTATCGTCGGTGATACCATGGGTAAGTATCATCCTCACGGAGACAGTTCCATCTATGGAGCCCTGGTAAATATGGCACAGGATTGGAACCTGCGTTATCCTCTCGTAGACGGACACGGTAACTTCGGATCCGTGGACGGTGACGGAGCTGCAGCCATGCGATATACGGAGGCCAGACTTTCCAAAATCTCGATGGAGATGCTGGCTGATTTAAACAAAGATACCGTTGATTTTGTACCCAACTTTGATGAAACGGAGAGAGAACCCTCGGTATTGCCGAGTCGTTATCCAAACCTTCTCGTAAACGGTACGACCGGTATTGCCGTAGGTATGGCAACCAATATTCCTCCTCATAATCTTCGGGAAGTCATTGACGCGGTCGTTAAGATCATTGATAACCGGGTGGAAGAAAACAGAGATACCAAAATCGAAGAAGTGATGGGTATCATAAAAGGACCTGATTTTCCGACCGGTGCCCAAATCCTCGGAAAGAAGGGAATTGAAGAAGCCTACCGCACGGGAAGAGGAAAGATAAGGATCCGCGGTGTTACCAATATTGAGACAATGGAAAATGGCAAGAGCCGTATTATCGTTACGGAACTTCCCTATCTGGTAAACAAAGCCAATATGATCCTTAAGATGGCGGAACTTGTAAAAACCAAAAAGATCGATGGTATTACGGATATAAGGGATGAGTCCAATCGTGAAGGTATGCGTGTTGTGATCGAACTGAGAAGGGATGTCAATCCGAACATCATCTTAAATCAGTTGTTTAAACATACACAACTGCAGGATACTTTCGGTGTGACGATGCTTGCTTTGGTCAATAACGAACCGAAAGTAATGAGTCTGTTGCAGATGCTTACGGAGTATTTAAAGCATCAGGAAGAGGTTGTTACCAGAAGGACCAGATATGACTTAAACAAAGCGGAAGAAAGAGATCATATCATACAGGGTTTATTGATAGCTCTTGATCATATCGATGAGGTGATCTCCATTATCCGTTCCAGCCAGACAACGGCGGAAGCCAAAGAGAGATTGATAGACCGCTTTAAATTGACCGAGATCCAGGCTTCCAACATCGTTGAAATGAGGCTCAGAGCTCTTACAGGTCTGGAAAGACAGAAGTTAAGTGATGAGCATGACGAATTGATCCGTAAGATAGGAGAGTGGAAAGCAATCCTGGCTGATGAAAAATTACTTCTTGGAGTGATAAGAAAAGAATTAAAAGATATTTACGCCAGATACGGAGACGAGAGAAGAACAGCCATCAACTACGAACTTTCCGAAATATCCGAAGAGGATATGGTACCGATGGAAAATACCGTAGTGGCCAGAACCAATCGCGGTTACATCAAACGTATGACGGTAGATAACTTTAAGGCTCAAAATCGCGGCGGTAAAGGAATAAAAGGTATGACGACCATCGAGGATGACTTTATTGAAGATCTTCTGATGACGACGACCCACCACTACATCATGTTCTTTACTACCAAGGGAAGGGCATACCGCCTGAAGGCTTACGAGATACCGGAAGCCGGAAGAAACGCCAGAGGTACGGCTATCATCAACCTTCTTCAGTTACAACCGGAAGAAAAAATATCCGCGATCATACCGATCAAGGATTATGATGAAAACAAAAATCTCTTTATGGTCACCAAAAAAGGTATCGTAAAGAAAACTAAGATCATGGAATTTGCGAATATCCGTAAGAACGGATTGGCCGCCATCAACCTTAAGGAGGATGATGAACTCATCGAAGTTAAGCAGACCGACCGTGATACGCATATTTTCTTAGTCACCAAATACGGTATGTGTATACGTTTCAAGGAAACGGATGTAAGAGCAACAGGCCGTACTTCCATGGGTGTCATCGGCATGAATTTAAATTATGACGATGAGATCATCGGAATGCAGTTAGACCACCAGGGAGATTCTCTTCTGATAGTCGGTGAAAAGGGTATGGGTAAGAGATCCCTGCTCGATGAATTTAAGGTACAAAACCGTGGCGGTAAGGGTGTAAAGTGCTATAAGATTACTGATAAAACAGGTGAAGTGGTTGGAGTAAAGGCAGTTACGGATGAAAATGAGATCATGATGATCACCAATACGGGTATCATCATTCAGATCCGTATGAGTGAGATTTCCGTACACGGGCGTGTTACTTCCGGTGTTAAACTGATACGTACGCTTGATGAAGGTGTTAAGATTGCCCGGATCGCCAAGGTCAGAGAAAAGATAAGCGACGGCGTCACGGAGTATGATAACATCGAACAGGCAGATGAAAAGATGAAAGAAGAAGCCGAGAGTATGATCGAATCCGAAATGGATATATTCGAGGATGATGAGGATAAGGAGATCATCTATCCTAAGGAAGAAGACTCTGATGGGGATGACGGTGACGACGGCGACGAATAAAATCTGCCGGTGAGACAAAAAGTTACCTGTAAAAAATTAAAGGGATATGCGTACTTGAGCATATCCCTTTTTTTGATCTGTTTTATTGTTTTGTTTCGATGGTTGGAAAGAAAAATTTACATACATATCAATATCTTCTGGAAGAAATCCACAGTCCCACAGCGGCTGTAAAGATCAATACCAGACCGATGGTCTGTAAGATCACATTATTGATAAAAGTAGGATGGAAAGAGATAAAAATGCCGAGCAGTATAGTGATTACGGAAAGAACTATGCTTGTCGGACTGTCGTTTACGAGGATCTTTTTGATCTGAACGGATTTCATCAACATCTGGATACCGCTGAAGATGATCACAACTCCCATAAATATGGGGAACAGTGAGGATATAAAAGAAGGATTGATCAAAAAAATCAGGGAAATAATAAAATACAGGACAGAAGATATCAGAGATGAAATTGACGTTGAATTTTTCTCTTTGTTTAAAAAGAAACTGAAGATGCCGATGATACCGATAAACAAAATACAGATTCCGGAAACACGGATCAAAAGGCTTAGTGCCGACTCCGGTCTGAATAAAAGGATGAGACCAAGGATCAGTATGATGATCATTCTTGAAGAAGAGTTTAGTTTAGCAAAATTCATAAAGATACCCCCTTTTATATTACTACTCTAAGTATTAATTATATCATTAGAAAAACAGATAGGCATCCTGTTTTTCTAATGGATAATTTCCAAAATATTGACACAAAACTTGTCAATATTTAACGGAATATTAAGAAAAATTATCGGATGTGATATAAATTATAGCGATCTTTTGTTCCGGTCTTTTCGATCAGGTCAAGATACTGCAATAAAGTACAGAGTATCTGTGCCTGCGAAAGAGGACGTTTTGAGGTTTTGGATATATCTTTTGTGGTAAAAGGATCCGGCAGGTCATCCGGAAGAAAACACAGATAATCTTTTTTTTGATCGATCAGAATTTCCTGTACCAGTTCTGTGGGCATACGGTCGGTTTTGGTCGAGTGTTTCTTTTTCGTGATATCGTAGCCGTCTAACAGGCGGTACTCTTCTGTTTCCATGAGGCATAAGATGATGTGAAGATTGTCATAGTTCAAAAACTGTTTGATGCGGTAAAGTTCCAAAAGGACATCATATGGATGTCCTTTTTTTGAAGACTTTCGGTTTTCCTTTATCTCTCCGGTAACAGGGTCGATCCAGCGGATCGTTTTGTGAAAATCGATGGGATAAACGACACTTACCTCATAATTTTCCAAAAAGCATGCCAGTTTTGGACGCAGAGTATTAAAATTTCTTGTCTGGATCTCGTATATTTCCCCCTCTTTGCAGACATCTGCCACAAAACGGTCAATCGGTATCTCATGACAGTTTTCATCCGGTACATAATAATATTTTAAAACCGCGTGCACGCTTTTTTCCGAGAGTGTACCGATACCGTTTGTTCCGGAGACCCGTTTAAAAGCATGATCGCAGGCTATCCGAAAGAGTTCGGGATCCGAAGGACGCGTAGTATATTGATCGAATGTTTGATTATTCATAGAGTCACCTGTTATACAGATATTTTTATTGCACCATACAATGAAAACATGATAAATCAAACGCCACCGTTTCTCAATTCTTTCTTGCGATTCTTCCCTTGAAATGATAGTTTTATAGCAAACGACAAAAGTATAAATACTTTTGCCGTTCACTATAGAATAGCTACAAACTCAGAAAGGAAAAAAATCATGGTTATTACGATCAGTAATGAATTCATATCCTGCACGGTGGACTCACACGGTGCGGAAATCAGATCCGTTAAAAATGTTCAGAACGGGAAAGAATATATGTGGAATGCGGACCCTTCTTTCTGGAACAGAACGTCTCCGGTTCTGTTTCCCGTAGTCGGAAAATATTGTGAAGAGACATCTTTCTACAACAAAGAAGCCTGGCACATGGGCAGCCAGCACGGTTTTGCCAGAGATATGGAGTTTATTCTCGTTGATCAGACAGAAGAAAGCGTATTATTTGAATTAACGGAAAGCGAAGAGACATTAAAAAAATATCCCTTTGCGTTTGTCTTACAGATCGGCTACGAGTTGGTGGAAGAAACCGTCAATGTCATCTGGAGAGTTAAAAATACGGATGATAAAACGATATACTTTTCCATTGGAGCACATCCTGCATTTCTTTGCGAGATCGGAAAGGATCGCATCCTGATCGAAGGAAAGGATACGGATGCGTTAAAGAGAAGGATGTTAAATAAAGACGGTCTTGCAACGGATGAGGTAAGAGAAGTATCCGCAAAAGACGGATATCTGAATCTGACGGATGAATTGTTTTCCGAAGACGCGTTAGTCTTTGAAGACAGTCAGGTAAGCAGTGTGGCGATCGAAAACGCTGCCGGAGATAAGATCATAACCGTATCCTTTGACTCACCCTTAGTAGGTATCTGGTCACCGGTCGGAAAGCATGCTCCCTTTATCTGCATAGAACCCTGGTACGGAAGAACCGACCGTGAGGGGTTTAAGGGAGAGATCAGTGAGAGAGAATGGGGAAACAGCCTTGAAGAGGGTAAGATATTTGAATCCGTTTATTCCATTACGGTTCATGCCTAAGAGATAAAATTGACGGATGACAACGGGAGGAAAAATGGGAAAACTGTATATGGCTCCGATGGAACAGCTGACAGGCTTTATCTTTCGAAATACTTTAGAAGAGATGTTTGGCGGTGTGGATGCCTATTATAGCCCCTTTATCACGGCCGTGGCCAAGAGGGTGATGAAAACAAAAGAACAAAAAGATGTGGATCCGAATAATAATAAAAAAGTTGTCCTGATCCCGCAGATCATGGCCGGATCGGTGGAACAGTTTTCGGAAGTGGCAGACACTCTCTTAAACCTCGGTTATACGCAGATCAATCTGAACGCGGGCTGTCCTTCTTCAACGGTGGTGGCAAAAGGAAAAGGGAGCGGTTTGTTACGGGATCCGGATGCTCTGGACCGCTTTTTGGAAGGAGCCTTTGAGCATTTAAGGAAAAAAGAGGAAGAATCCGGAAGTCCCATATCACTTTCCGTAAAGACCAGGATCGGGATGGAAAAGCCGTGGGAGTGGGAGGATATCGCAAAGGTCTATAACCGCTATCCGATATCGCAGCTGATCATACACCCCAGATACAGAGAACAATTCTATAAAGGCAGTCCGGATATGGAGGTTTTTTCGGAAGCTTATAAGAGTTGTAAACAATCAATTGTTTATAATGGTGATATTTTTTCCGTGGAAGACTACGTTCGCGTTATGGATACCTATCCGGATCTGGACGGCGTGATGATCGGAAGAGGGGCTATTCGAAATCCGGCGATCTTTCGTCAGATCCGTTTTACATGCGCGGGAGGATCCGAAGGAAACGGAACGGGAAAAGAGAAAATTACCGGGAAGGAATTACGGGAGTACCATGACAGGTTGTACCGGCTTTACTGCGAGGATATGGGAAATCCCAAAGACGTTGTATACAAGATGAAAGAGATGTGGACCTACATGGGTTCTCTTTTTGAAGATTCGGAAAGACCCGTGAGGGAAATCATGAAGAGTAAAACTCCGGAAGAGTATGTCGCAAGGGTCAGGAGTCTGTTTTATGCCTGCGATTTAAAAGATCGATAATAAGGGAGGAAAAAAGGAATGTTTCGGCCGGCAGCGGTTTTTACAGATCATTGTGTGCTACAGAGAGATACAAATATAAGGATCTTCGGTGAAGCAGCTCCGAAAACGACGGTAAGCTGTATACTCGTAAAAGAGGAAAACAAAGAAAAGAGCGACAGTATTAAAAAGAGGACAGCCATTGCGGATAAGGATGGACATTTTGAGATCGTCCTGGATGCTGAAAAGGCCGGCGGTCCCTATATCTTAACGATCAGTGACGGACAGAAGGAAAAGATCTGTCATGATGTATGGGTTGGAGAAGTCTGGCTGGCCGGCGGTCAGTCCAACATGGAACTGGAACTGGCTGACTGTATCGGAGGTAAAGAGGAGATCGAAAGAGCGGAAAAAATGCCCTTTGAAAGGGAAAACCTCCGTTTTTATTACACGACGAAAAGAACCTTTATCGACGAAGATCTTCTAAGGGAGGAAGAAAGATCCTCCTGGGAGTGTTTCGGAGATAAAAATACAAATACCTGGTCGGCGGTCGGGTATTTCTTTATGAAAAAACTGGCCGGCGATCTTATGAAGGCGGAGGGAAACGCTGTTAAGATCGGCGTTATCGGCTGCAACTGGGGAGGTACGAGTGCCTCCTGCTGGATGGACAGAAAGAGCCTTCTGGAAGATGAAAAGTTGCGGATCTATATTGATGAATATGATGCCGGCGTTAATGGAAAGAGCGTTGAAGAGCAGGTAAGGGAGTACGACGAATACGAAGCCTATCACAACGAATGGTCCAAAAGAGCGGAAGCCTGCGCAAAGGAAGACCCCGAGATGTCCTGGGAAGAGATTGAGAGAAGATGCGGAAAGTGTCAGTGGCCGGGTCCTATGAACTGTAAAAACCAGTATCGTCCCTGTGGTCTGTATGAGACGATGGTAAGACGTATCACGCCGTATACGTTAAGGGGAGTGATCTGGTACCAGGCGGAAAACGATGACCACCGTCCGCTGTTGTATGAGCGTCTTTTTACCAAACTGATCGAAGTATGGAGAAGAGATTTTAAGAATCCGGAACTGGCTTTCTGCTTCTGTCAGCTTCCCATGCACCGCTACATCCCGGATGAGGATTTTAAAAACTGGCCTTTCATACGGGAAGCGCAGGAGATGGTGGAGAAAAAGGTAAAGCATACAGCGATGGCTGTTTTTCCGGAGTATTCCATGATCAGGGATATCCATCCGCTGGATAAAAAACCGGTGGGTGAAAAACTGGAACCTCTGGCATTAGAGACGGTGTACCGGAAATATATTCCGGAGAGGGAGTATAAATCGCTGACCGATGGCGCTCACAGCCCCCGATATGCTTTTTTTGTTCGGAACAGAACAAAGGAAGGAGAGGCAGTTATGCGCCTTTACTTTGATCATGCAGAAGACGGATTTGAGTGCAGGAGAATGCCTCTTAAGGGTATCGGAGCAAGGATCTTACATCCCATAGAGGAATGGGATATGTTAAAAGCGTCAGATTGTCTGGCAAAAGATAAAGAAGAACCGCTCCTTTCCGATGAGGAAAAAGAAGCGGCGCTAAAACGGTATTACGAAATCCCTCAGGGATTTGAGATCGCGGGGGAGGATAAAGTCTATTATCCGGCCAAAGCAGTGATCGGCGATAAAGTGATCGGCGGCCGCGCATGTATTGATGTATCGGCGCCGGAAGTAAAGGATCCTTTCTATGTGCGCTACGCCTGGAAAAACTATCAGGCGATCACCCTGTTTGCGAAGGGAAGCGGGCAGGCTCTTTCCACTTTCCGGACGGATCAGACAGACGGATCCGAGGGGGAGATAACGGGCGCCGCTGCCGTAAAACAAAACCTTGAAGTGGGATAAAAGTATTTTTATGCCAGGTTCTTTAAAAGGAATGCTTCGAACTGATCCGCGGGAAGCGGTTTTGAGAAGTAGTATCCCTGTATGATGTCACAACCCATGGTCTTTAAAGTATTCACCTGTTCTTCGGTTTCCACGCCTTCTGCGATGGTAGGCACTTCAAAAGCCTCCGCAAGACGTATCATTGCCTCTAAAAGACGCGTATCGGTAGTCTCACCAAAGGCTGTCCGGATAAACTGCATGTCGAGTTTTAACGCGTCGATGGGGAGTGTGGTAAGCGTATTTAAAGATGAGTATCCGGAACCGAAATCGTCCATCTCTATGCGGAAACCCAAAGATCTCAGATTCTTAACTCTTTCCACGATCTGATCCGGATCATCCGTATAGGCGGATTCGGTGACTTCCAAAAGCATATCGCTATAGTCAAGACCATAGCTTTTGACGATCTCTACCAGTTTACCGCTTAAGGAAGGGTCACAGAGATCGATCCTGGAAACATTGACGGATACGGGAAGAGTGATGTGGTGATTGGACTTCCAGTCACGGATATGTCTGGCGCTGTCTTCCCATACATACTGATCCAGTGTACGGATCAGGCCGTTTTGTTCAAATAACGGGATGAAGATGCCGGGGTTGATCATTCCTAACCTGGGGTGGTGCCAGCGAACCAGCGCTTCGGCACTGCACAGAACGGGTTTTTCACCGCGGATATTAAACTTCGGTTGGAAAAATATTTCAAACTGCCGTTCTTTTACAGCGGTTACGAAATCTTCGATCAGCTGTTCGGCTAAAAGTTCGGACTCGTGCATGGAATCATCGTAAAGGGCGATGGATTTCGTAAAGCTGTTGCGTACCGTATCTGCGGCCATCTTGGCACGGTCGAAACGACGCTCGATATCCAGTGTTTTGTCCGTGCAGGAGTAGACGCCCATCCTCAAACGGATGCGGTTTTCACTGGGTTCATCTTCACTTACGGAATGCGCGATATCAGTCAGAATATCTTCATAGTCATCCCTGTGAGGGCAATAGATCAGAAAAGTATCCGCCTCGCTGCGGCAGACGATGCCACCGCATTTTTCCCTAAGGGCGAGCAGTTTGCCTGCGAGGCGTTTTAAGATAAGATCTCCGTAGGATTTGCCGTAGCGGTCATTGATCGAATGGAAGTGATTGATATTCAGTAACAGGGCATCTGTGGGGGAATCTTTGTGATAGGAGTCAAATTGAAGGGCGTAGTGATAGAAGAATTCTTTGTTGTAGAGACCGGTAAGCAGGTCTCTTTCCGTATAGCGCAGTATGTCCCGATCTTCCGAAAGCTCGATGGTACGAAGGATACGTGCCAGAACAACTTTTTGCTGCGGATAAGGCTTGGGGATAAAGTCTATGGCACCGAGTGTCAGGCATTCCACCTCTGCTTCGCTGTCCGCGGTCATGACGATCACCGGGATCGGGGCATAACGAAGATCCTCCCTGACAGCGCGCAGTACATCCAGCCCGTGGATATCCGGGAGATTTAAATCCAGAAGGATCAGGCTGATCCGGTCAAAGGAGGAATTCAAAACAAAAAGAGCCTCTTTTCCGGTTTCTGCCACGATCACATCATAGGTGTCTTTAAGATATAATTTTAGAATTTCACGATTGACGGGTTCATCTTCTACCAGCAGGATACTCCGTTTTTTTTCATAAGGACGGAAAGAAATATCATTTACAGGCATACGCTTGCCTCCTCATCGTTTCCCTTTATTGTATCAAGTAGGGGGCAAAGACTTTTGACCCCGACATCATAGTATCATACAAAAAAATCATCATCAATATTCCGAAAAAAGAAATCCGGCGAAAAATACCGGCAAAAATGCGGAAAAATATGGAAAAATATGGAAAAATGAGCTAAGATAAGGTACACTGATCCTTAAGAACATTGTTTTAAACAATGGGAAAATCCAAATAAAGGGAGGTATGGTAATGAAAATCAGAACAATTGTATGTACTGCAGCACTGGCATTGGCTGTAACTTTTGCTCCTATGAGCGCCAATGCAGCTCCGGAAGTAATGCCGGACGGAACCATATTCGACGCGGAATACTACGCGGCAAACAACCCGGATGTAGTGGCAGCACTCGGAACGAGCACACAGGCATTGTATTCCCACTACGTGGCTTTCGGAAGCAGGGAGGGACGTCTTCCTGTAGCACCTCAGAGCGCATTTGACGCTGCGTATTACGCAAAAAGATATCCGGATGTAGTGGCAGCACTCGGTAACAGCCCTGCTATGATGCTTGCTCACTACAACGTATGCGGTCAGAAGGAGGGACGTTTCCCCAACGCGGCAGCAGAAGCGGCAGCAACGGGAGCTAAGACTGCGACAACTACCACAACCACAACGACTACAACCGTTAAGGATTACAGCTCGATGACACAGGCTGAGATTTCCGAATATGTATGCAACCTGGTTAACCAGCAGCGTGTCAATGAGAATCGTACCCGCCTTGAGTGGTCACCCGGAATGCTGAACGCATCTTTTACCCGCGCACAGGAGCTCCTGGAGAAAAATTCTCATCAGAGACCGAACAATACGATGTACGAAACCGCTCTGATCGGCGACAGGATCGAGTATACCGCAGCGGGCGAGTGCAAGATCTTAGGTCTTCAGACTGCAGAAGAAGCCGTTCGTTACTGGATGAGAGAAGGAGAGGACAGAAATGTTCTTTTAAGCAATGATTACACCAAGATCTGCGCCGGTTATGACAGCAGAGGCGGCGGAAGCTGGGTTGTACTTCTGATCAAGCCCGCAGAATAAAAATAGGCATTTGATATCTGTCCGGTTTTCCGGATAAGGATCACCCCTTTAGCCGATACGGTGAAGGGGTGATCTTTGTTTTTTTGTTGCATCCAAAAGATGATTGCGATAGAATAATCAATTGCCGGTGTAACGGAAAACCGTATATTTATGGGAGATGTCAAAAACGAAACAGAGGTAAGATGGGATCATGGAAACCTATGTTATATTAAAGGATCTGGCCATTATCATCATGATGGCAAAAGTATTCGGTCTGTTGGCAAAGAAATGCAAAGCGCCGAGTGTGGTGGGAGAGATCATAGCGGGTCTGATATTGGGACCCTGTGTTTTAAACTTCTTACGGCCTTCGGATTTTATTAACCAGTTAGCGGAGATCGGTGTGGTGCTGATCATGTTCTCGGCCGGTCTGGAAACAAACTTAAAAGAGTTAAAAAAATCCGGACTGATCGCGTTGGCGATCGCCTGTGTGGGCGTTGCGGTACCGATGTTTGGCGGAGCGGTATTGTATATGTGTATCTTCGGCTGGGCACCGATGGGGTCGGATGAGTTTTTCCGCGGGATGTTTATAGGAAGTATCATGACAGCCACTTCCGTCGGTATCACGGTTGAGACGCTGCGCGAAATGGGCTATCTGAAAGGCCGCGTGGGACAGACGATCCTCAGTGCCGCCATCATCGATGATGTGATCGGTATCATCGCGCTTACTTTTGTGTTGGGCTTTAAGGATCCGGAGAGCAACACGATGCTGGTAATAGGAAAGACATTCCTCTTCCTTTTGTTATCCGTGATCTTTGGCGTTATCCTGTATAAGGTTCTTAAATGGTATGACAACAAGCATCCTCATACAAGGCGTATCCCCATCATCGGACTGGCGTTATGCTTTCTGATCGCCTATGTGGCGGAGAAGTATTTCGGGATCGCGGATATCACGGGCGCGTATATAGCAGGTATCATTCTGTGCAATATCCGTGACGCGGAATATATCGATCGGAAGATCAGTATCAACAGCTATATGATCTTTGCTCCGGTTTTCTTTGTTTCCATCGGACTTAAGACGGAATTCTCCGGTACGGGAAAAGAGATGATCGCTTTTTCCATAGGATTCGTGGTGGTTGCCCTGATCACCAAGATCATCGGATGCGGCCTGGTGGCCAGGGTCTGCCGTTTCAGTTGGATCGACAGTTTAAAAGTCGGTATAGGTATGATGACGAGAGGTGAGGTGGCTCTGATCATCACCAACAAGGGACTGGCTTTGGGGATCATCGATTCCTCTTATTTTACGGCGGTTATCCTTCTGATCATCATTTCGAGTATTTC
>CALDIE010000250.1 GCA_937901625.1 uncultured Lachnospiraceae bacterium | reverse complement strand
CTCTCCGCTAGGTCCGAATCCGGATCCAGGAGTCCCCACTACATTGGCTTTATTAAGCAGCAGATCAAAAAAATCCCAGCTGCTTAACTCATCCGGCGTGCGCATCCAGATGTACGGAGCGTTCACACCTCCGGAAACCGTATATCCGGCCTCTTTTAAACCGTTTAAGATGGTTCTTGCGTTTCTCTGATAATATGCCACCTGCTCCTTTAATTCCTTCTTTCCTTCTGGCGTATATACGGCTGCTCCTGCCTTTTGGATGATGTAGGGTGCGCCGTTGTATTTGGTCCCGTGGCGTCTCGCCCAAAGAGAATGCATAGATACATCCCCTCTCTTTAATTCCTTTGGAATGACCGTATAGCCCAAACGTACGCCGGTAAAGCCGGCATTCTTGGAAAAGGACCGGATTTCGATGGCGCAGGTTCTTGCCCCCTCACACTCATAGATGCTGTGGGGAACTTCCTCCTCCACGATATACGCTTCGTAAGCGGCATCATAGATGATCACCGCCCCAACATGATTGGCGTAGTCAACCCAGGTCTGAAGCTGCGCCTTTGTGACCGTAGAGCCGGTGGGGTTATTGGGAAAACAAAGATAGATGATATCCGGCGTCCTTTCCGGCAGTTGCGGAGCAAATCCATATTCCGCCGTACAGGGCATATAGATCACATCCGACCAGGACGCGCTTTCCTCATCATAGGTTCCCGCTCTCCCCGCCATGATATTGGTATCCACATACACCGGGTATACCGGGTCGCATACGGCGATCTTACAGTCTTTTGAAAATATTTCCTGAATATTGCCGCAATCTCCCTTTGCGCCGTCCGATACAAAGATCTCATCCTCCGAGATATCGCATCCTCTTGCCTGAAAATCCTCTTTCGCGATCACCGATCTTAAAAATTCATATCCGAGATCCGGCGCATATCCTTTAAAGGTCTCCGCTGCCGCCATCTCATCCACAGCTTCATGTAAAGCCTTGATGATAACCGGTGCCAACGGTCTGGTAACATCACCGATACTTAGACGGATCACCTTTGCCCCGGGATTTGCCTCCTGATACTCCCTCTGTTTTCTTGCCACTGTAGAAAACAGATAACTGCCTCTCAATTTTAAATAATCTTCATTCGGTTGAAACATCTCTTTCCTCCTGCTTTATCATTTTTACCCTTACTTTTCTTTTAAGAATTCTCCGGGCACCTTATCTATTTGAGATACGTCGATCTCCCCTTCAAAAACAGTCACTGCCGGTCCCGTCATATATACACGGTTATCCTCTTCCTTCCACTCGATCTCGAGATCTCCGCCAAGAAGATGAACCGTCACTTTCCTGCCTGTCTTTCCGTTAAGTACACAGGCCACAACACTGGCACAGGCTCCGGTCCCGCAGGCCAAAGTCTCCCCGGTGCCTCTCTCCCAGACACGCATAAAGACCTCATGATCGTTAAGAACACGGATAAACTCCGTATTGGTACGCTCCGGAAAACGTTCGTGATTTTCAAACGCAGGTCCCACGGTCATAAGATCCGGCATTCCCTCTTCGCCGACAAATACCACCGCATGGGGATTTCCCATAGAAACACAGGTCATCCGATACTGCGTCTGATCTACGGTGATCGCCTCATCGATCACCTGCTTATTTTCGGATACCACAGGTACCCTGGACGCGATCAGTTCCGGTTCACCCATATTTACGCGAACGCGGCTGACCTTTCCGTCTTCCACCGTAAGATGTAACTCCTTAACGGCTCCAAAACTCTCGATCTTTACGGGGTTCTTTTGTGTCAAACCCTGATCGTATACAAACTTGGCCACGCAGCGGATCCCGTTTCCGCACATCTGGGAACGTGTTCCGTCCGCATTCCACATCTCCATCTCAAAATCAGCGATCGAAGACCGGTTGATAAAGATCACTCCGTCTCCTCCGATGCCAAAGTTCCGGTTACTGAGCCACCTCACCACTTCCGCTTTATTTTTGATATCCACCGTGCTGCCGTCCACATAGACATAATCGTTTCCGCAGCCCTGCATCTTTATGAATTTCATACTGTCTGTCTTTCCTTCCCTTTAATTTGAAATGTACAGCAAACGAAAAAAGTTATTATACTTTCATGAATGTCCGTATTATACTATATCGCAATCGGGCATCCGCAAAAAAACGCTACTAATTATCCATCAACGCGAGGATCATCTGTGCCGTCTCGATCAGGTTTGTTCCGTTGTCCATACTTCTCTTCTGAATATAACGATGCGCTTCCTCTTCCGACATATGGTTTCGTTCCATCAACACGCCCTTTGCCTGATCCAGGATGGCTTTATCCT
>CALDIE010000249.1 GCA_937901625.1 uncultured Lachnospiraceae bacterium | reverse complement strand
GTGCTCTTCCGATCTGTAAAGAGGATATCTTTGTTCGCAGCCGTAATCACCTCGCGGTTTGTGTGGAGAGGCTGGAGTGTGATTATATCGCTTACCTGAAGGGTGAAGAGTGGGCGGTAAAGCGTTATCATTATGATTATCTGCCGGATTATGAATGGGCAGAGGATGTAAACTGGTATCTTTCCGGCGGTCAATAAGTACTGAAAAATGTAGAATTTTTTATCTTCCCGTATCTTGTCACGAATTTGTCACGGCCAAGGTGTACAATGACACTGCGTAAAAGGAAAATATAAGTTGTGTCATCCGTTCGAGGGGGAATGGATGACAACAAATATCCCGTGTATGAGGGGGGAAAAATGCCACATTATTTGTGGCTTTTTTTGTGTTTTGGAAAGGACTTAAATAAGGCTGTTAACGTTTGCACTTTCCAGAAGAAGGAAGAAATGATAAAATGAAGCGGCATGAAAGGTGAATGTATTGCCTGCGAGGATAAGAGGTACGGAGGAAGTATGATGAAGGCAAAAGTTTATATTGACGGAAGCGAAGGAACAACAGGTCTTCGAATCAATGAAAGATTTCAGGGAAGGGACGACATCGAACTCTTACGGATCGATCCGGAGAAGAGAAAAGATCCTGCGGAGAGAAAGAAGCTGATCAATGCGTCGGATGTCACTTTTTTGTGTTTGCCGGATGCGGCTTCCATTGAGGCGGTAGGACTGGTTGAAAACGAGAATGTAGTGATCATTGATGCATCTACCGCACACCGTACACAGGAGGGATGGGCTTACGGTTTTCCGGAGCTGGGGGCAGATAAAAGATCGGCTATTTTAAACGGAAAGAGGATTGCGGTTCCGGGATGCCATGCTTCCGGATTTATAGCGCTGGTATATCCTTTGGTAAAGGAGGGATTGCTGCCCGCGGACTATCCCGTATCGGCATTTTCTTTGACCGGTTATTCCGGCGGCGGTAAGAAAATGATCGCGCAATACGAGGATTCGGATCGCGGAAAGGAGTTTGATGCGCCCAGAGAGTATGCGCTTTCCCAAAAGCATAAGCATTTAAAAGAAATGAAATATATCACCGGTCTTAAGAGGGAACCGCTGTTTTCTCCTATCGTTGCGGATTACTATAACGGAATGCTGGTAAGTGTTCCTCTTTATACCGATTCCTTCGGAAAGGGACCGGAGGAGATCCGGGATTTCTTTGCCTCTTTTTATGACGGAGAGGAGTTTGTTCGCGTAATGCCTTTTGGCGCGGAAGCGGAGACGGCAGGACTTTTGTCCGGCAATGCATGTGCCGGATGGGACGGTATGCGCATATTTGTGACGGGCAATGAAGAACGTATCCTCTTAAACGCTCAATTTGATAATCTTGGCAAGGGCGCGTCGGGAGCCGCCATCGAGTGTATGAACCTTGTGATCGGCGCAGATCCGGCGAAGGGATTGAATCTCGACCTTTAATTTGATACAATAATCCCCGTGGGTGATGCGGGGAACCATGAT
>CALDIE010000248.1 GCA_937901625.1 uncultured Lachnospiraceae bacterium | reverse complement strand
ATCAGCAGCTGGTTTGACAGGCAGGTCAAAAGCGAGGACAGGAGCGTGCTTCACAAGGCGGTGTTGGATGGAGATACGAAGTTGATCGCTGGATATGTCACCAGGCTTTTGAAAAAGAGCATCAGCGTATTCGACAGTGACGAATCGTTCTATCACGGCTTTTTCCTCTCGCTCCTTTATGGCGTGCCGAATTATGCGCCGCAGTCCAACAGGGAGGAAGGGGAAGGACGACCGGATATTGTACTGTATCCGGAAAATCCAACAGACCCCGCGATCCTCTTTGAAGTAAAGGTGCGGAAGAAATTTAACGAGATGGAAGGCGGACTAAAGGAAGCGTATGACCAGATCAGGGACAAGAAGTATGAGGAGGGCGTATTGGAGGACGGGTATGCGGGCGTAAAATCCTATGGGATCTGCTTTTGTAAAAAGAGTTGCATCATAGGCGTATATCCGTATCATGGGGAAGAATAACATGGCTAGTTCAAGGATACCGGAATGAATCCAAAGGAGTGCAGCAGGAATGTTGATTTTCCGGGCTCTACAGGCGATTTATTTTGATTGAGTGTTAAACCTTATTGGAAGTTAAGAAATATAAAAATCCCCCTGGTATCGGGCATCGGCCGCAACACCCCGGGGATCTTTCTTTTGCATGGTTTTATACTGCGATATCTGCTGTATCACAATCCGTTTGTCTTTTCCGAAAAGCGCAATCTCTTACTGGCCTTTTGCCTGAGTATGCTGACCGTACTCCTCTTAGGGCGGGGGCTTAGCGAAAAAGTCTTTCAATGGATCGCCTCCGGATTGCCCATTCATAAATCACTTGAGGATGACTCATCTTCCGGGAAATGATCACCGGTCGAGTCGTTCATCCAGCGCAAGGCGGCTTTCCTCATAGGAAGTAAAGAGGATGGCTTCCATACCTTCCCGCTTTGCCGCTAAGATATTCTTCTTTCTGTCATCCAAAAAGATACACTCCTCTGCCTTAAGGCTGTAACGGGAAAGAAGTCGTCTGTAGATCTCGGGATCCGGTTTGGATACTCTCTCAAACCCGGATACCACCTTGCCGTCCACATAATTCAAAAAATCAAATTTCGTCTGTTCATGGAGCGCAAAGAACTCTCCCGGGTAGTTTGACAAAAGAAATACACTATATCCTCTCGCCTTAAGATCCTTAAGCCATTCTTTGCTGTACGGATAACTTTCCACGATCCCTTCGATGTTTTCAAAGAAGCGATCCACTTCCGATTCGTGACCGGGCACGGCTTCCCGCATCTTGCGAAAGATATCCTCTTTGTCGCGGACGCCCAGATCCAGTTCATCCCACAAAGGATTGATCACAATCCTTTCACCAAACAGTTTCACCGTCTCCGGAGAAAAACCGAGGTCATCGCTCATATATTCCTTCCAGCGGAAATCCACCAGCACCATTCCTACATCAAAAATCACATTTCTGATCATCTTCATTTACATCACATTCACGCATTTTGCTACATCCGGATCCAAAAAATTCGTCGGTGCATACGAAGTATCCTTCGCTCCGCTGCTGTCCGTTGTCGTGATCCACATTACCAGAGGATTATATGCCGTACCTCTGTTCTGAAAATAGATCGTCGCTCCCGATGTATGAGTAGAAACCAACTCCCTCTGGTATGTAGCCTGCGAAAGATCCGGCCAGCCAAGGGTGGTCAGGATCTCCGTGCGCAGCTTTGACGGACCTGCGTTTTCGATGCTTTCCAACGTGAACGCCGTCGAACCGTCCCAATTGGCAAGGATTGCCAGGGAGTCGTCATCTTCCAGAACCTCCGGATCCATGGAGGCATAGACGATAGCGGTATACACCGCATTAAGAGTCTCCGTATCGGAAGATACATTCGCCTTTTCAATAAATTTGATCAATTGCGGAGCTATCACGCCGACTAAGATCGCCATGATCGCGATCACGATGATCAACTCTACAAGAGAAAAACCCGCATTACCTGTTTCTGTTTTCTTTTTCATAATCCCACACTCCCGTCTGTTCCCCCCGTGCTACCCTTTTCCACAGTTCCGGTGTGACACTCCGGTAAATCCTACGCGTCTTCATCTCATATTATATATACTTCCTTAATTTTCGGAAATTGATGTTGATGCCTTTTTTTTCTTAACTGATTCGAAAAACGGCGAAAGTAAACGCTTTCATGTGGTATGCTCATAAAAAACAGACGTACTTGCCCCTGAGGTGATTTATCGATATAATGTCGATAGATTTTTTAAGTGAAATGAATGATCGCTGAAATAACGGAGGAAAAAGAATATGAAGATCGTTTGCCTGGATTTAGAAGGAGTACTTGTACCGGAGATTTGGATCGCCTTTTCGAAGGCCAGCAATATTCCCGAATTAAAGAGAACCACCCGGGATGAACCGGATTATGATAAACTGATGCGTTGGCGCCTTGGAATCTTAAAAGAACACGGTCTGGGATTAAAGGAAATCCAGGAGACGATCGCCACGATCGACCCCCTTCCCGGCGCGAAGGAATTTCTGGATGAATTGAGAAGCCTGACACAGGTCATCATCATCAGCGACACTTTCTCCCAGTTTGCCACTCCTTTGATGGAGAAATTAGGCTGGCCCACCATCTTTTGCAATTCCCTCGAGGTAGCGGAAGACGGAGAGATCACCGGCTTTAAGATGCGCTGTGAGCAGTCTAAATTGACCACCGTTAAGGCTTTGCAGTCTATCGGTTTTGAAACCATCGCCGCAGGTGACAGCTACAATGATCTGGCTATGATCAACGCCGGCAGATCCGGATTTTTGTTCCGTACCACGGAGCAGATCAAGGCGGATTATCCGAACCTCCCCTGCTTTGAGGAATATGATGAGTTTTTGAAGGCGATCAAGGAAGTTCTGTAGGCTGGTTGTGTGACACGGGGACGTACCTACTGTCACACTTTGCGTGACAGGGTGTGACACGGGGACGTACCTACTGTCACACTTTGCGTGACAGTAGGTACGTCCCCGTGTCACATCGGTCACAACCCCTACCTCGACACAACATACTTGCAGATAGGACTCCCCTGTGATGAGAAGCGTTCCTCGTACTCCGTCATTACATTGCCTTCCATCATCTCCGGGGTGTGGTGAAGATCATATGTGATCCGGTCGATCTTCCATTTTGTCTCTTTGATCTCTTCGACGGCAAAATCACAAAGGTCCCGGTTATCCGTCTTAAATTCCAGGATGCCGTCCTTCTTTAAGACCTTGTCGTAGCGCTCTAAAAACTGGCGGCTCGGAAGCCGGCGCTTGGCGTGGCGGTCCTTGGGCCAGGGGTCGGAAAAATTTAAATAGATCCTGTCCACTTCTTCCTCAGCGAATACATCGCAAAGTTCCTCAGCGTCCATACGTATAAAACGGATGTTGGGAAGCGGCTCCGCTTCCATCTTCTGTAATGCACGCAGCAAAACGGAAGAATACTTCTCGATCCCCAGATAATTGATCCCCGGATTTTCTTTTGCCAATGTCATCAGAAAACGGCCTTTTCCCATGCCGATCTCAAGACGGATGGGGGCATCATTTCCAAAAATTTCTTTCCACTTCCCCTTTTGTTCCTTCGGTTCATGGATCACATATTCGTTCTCCGCGATCATTTCTTTCGATCCGGTAATGTTTCTAAGTCTCATCTTTTTTCCTCATCTTTTTTATAGACAGTGATCCGCCGGACAAAAAGCCGGTGCAGACACAAAAATATCACAATTTTATGTAACCCGCAAGGTGCGTTTTCTTGTCATTTCAGCTGTTTTATTGTATCATAAATCTGTGGTTTTAAGAATTGTTCGGGTCCTCTTATGACCCGAAGACAGGCTTTACCTGCGTCAGTTTACCATAACCGGTATATGCCGACGCTTGTCGGGCTATGACAACACGGACGGATCAATGGGAAATATTAGGAATCGAGGAAGTGGTCTACGTCTGCTGGGAGTTATTATAACTCTTATCCTGTTGATGCAGGGCATCAAACCGTATTCCACCTTATATGTGCACGCCACGGCAGATGAACTGGCCGCCGAGGCGGAAGAAAGAAAAGATGACCCCGTTGAAAGTAACGAAGTGGCCAATTGGCCGCAGGGTCCCGCGATCGGAGCTGCCGGTGCCATCCTGATGGATGCGGACTCGGGGGCTGTTTTGTATGCAAAGGGCATCTACACGAGGCAGTTTCCCGCCAGCATCACAAAGATCATGTGCTGTCTGGTAGCGATAGAAAACTGTCCCCTCGACGAAATGATCACCGTCAACCAGAGCGCTATCAACGCCAACGAGCCGGACGGCTCCAATATGGGTCTGGTGGCAGGCGAACAGTTAAGCCTCCAGGATCTTTTATACGGTATCCTTATCAGCTCCGCCAACGAAGCCTGTAACGTGATCGCGGAACATATCGCCGGATCCATCGACGGATATGTGGATATGATGAACCGTCGCGCGATCTCTTTAGGCTGCGTCAACACTCACTTCGTGACCACAAACGGCCTGCACAACGAAGATCATTACACCTGTGCCTATGATATGGCACTGATCGCCAGAGCGTTTTTCTCACATGACATCCTCTGCAGGATCAGTTCCACTTCCGATCATTACCTGCCGGCAACGGCAACACATAACGAGCACTACTTACATTCCAAAAACAAACTCTATGAAGGCGCGGAGTACGCCTACAGCGGTTTGGTAGGATCCAAGACCGGCTTTACGAGCCACGCCCGCCAGACGCTCGTATCCTGTGCCGAGCGTGACGGCATGCGCCTGATCGCCGTCATCCTTCGCGAAGAAAGTCCGGCACAGTTTACGGATACCGTCGAACTGTTTGATTACGGATTTTCCAATTTCTCAAAGATCAATGTATCCGGTTTGGAAACCAGATATCTGTCGGATTACGCGGACTTCTTCCATTCCGACAGCGGCCTGTTTGGCTCCACTTCCTCCGTGATCGATATTGACAGAAGCGCCTCTATCATACTGCCGGATACCATTTCCTTTGAGGAAACGGACTCCAAAATCTCCTACGAAGGACTGGACGAAGGGGCTTTGGCCAAGATCGCCTACAGTTACAATGGCGTGGACTTGGGATACGCTTCACTTCTGCTAAACAGCGGTCTGTTAACTGATGTCAATTTTGAAGTGCGCAATGCCGACGGATCGGTCGTGGAGAACTCCACCTTCCAGACAAGTGTATCCGGACAGGACAGCATATCTGTTGGCAGTATATCTGCGGACAGCACCCGTTCCGTATCACTCGACGAATCCGGCCTCCCCTCCCCGGCATCCGCAAAGGATCCGGATCAGCCGGTGTTTGTCAATGTATACCACATGATCGGCGTTATCTTAGGAATCGTCGTCGGTCTCGTCATTCTGCTCTTTGTGATCTCCGGGATCCGGCGTTCACTTCAAAGAAGCCGCCGACGCCGTCACGGTCGCAGAAGACGCCGCAGCGTCACCCTGACTCCGTCAAGACCCGGAGGAATGGCAAATTCCGCTTATCCAAACGGTCGTCCCGGTTCTCACAGAAGGAGAAGACCTTCTAACGCAAACAGATCTTCGCGACGCCCCACACGCAGAAAAAATACCGCTGCATCCGGTGCCTCACACCGTCCTTCCGGCAGTAGTCCGCATCGTCCCCCTCAAGGAAATACCCAAAGAAAAAACACTGCTCCGGGCAGAAACAGTGTTTCCAATATGCGTACGATACAACCCAAAAACCGGAAACCGGATGATTGAGAATACCGAATTATCACGAAATACGGTGATAACGTAATAATACACTGCACCCCGCGCCCGGGGTGCTTTTTATATCCATGGAAATCTTCCCTTCGCTCTTTTCGATCGCTTCCCGTATCTTAAACAGAGAACTTTCCGATGTGGCGGCTCTTGCCATGACTTCCTCCACATCCATTCCTTTTCCCTTATCTTCGATCCGGATGCAAAACAGACCATCCTCCGGATCTGTATATACATCCATTTTGATCACGGATGCCTCTTCCATGTCCCGGATGCCGTGATAAAACGCATTCTCCACCAGGCGCTGCAAGATAAAAGCCGGGAGCGTTACATCCGCCGACAGGCGCTTTGCCTCCTTACTTTCAGTAATTTCCAGACGGAAGTGCTCGCCAAAGCGCATCTCCATCAGATTGCGGTAATATTCCAGATACTCTTTCTCCCCTTCATACGACACCATCCGGCCCAATACAGGATAGCTGACAGAGTATTTCATATAGTCGATAAAATCCTGCAATCTCTCGCTCGCCGTCTCCGGATCCTTTCGAATGAGGTATTGCACTCCGCCTAAGGTATTCAATGTGAAATGGGTAGTCAATTGCCCGGAAAACATATCAGACATCTGCATCTCCTCCGCCCCGGATGCTTAAGGCTTTGTTTGTTCAAAGATCTCACGATCCGTGCGCCGGTTGATATATTCCTTGAACTCTTTGATCTTTTCTTCTCCGTTAAAGTTCCCTTTATAAACGACCTGCCCCTGTTCCACCGTTCCCTTGATCCCCAGGATCAGGATCAGAAGATCTTCGGTCTCGCAGCCCTTTACGATCGAGTCATATTTAAAGGAAAACGCGGATTGATTTACCTGTACGCGCACCTGATCCGAAAAGAACTTAACGATCATCACCACGGCTTCCCCGCCGTGATCCTCCGTCAGCTTCCGGAAGTTTAACCACTCGCTGAATTTATATCCCCAAAAGACCGTCAGCAAAAAGTAGAGAGAGAAACAAAGAAAGACAGTCATTACCTTTGAGCTGTGGAGCAGGACGCCTCCGAGTATCGCCAGAACAAAGCAGATCAGCGACAGGATCCCCGACATCACCTGCAGTCTTTTACGCATCTTCTGATAGCAATACTTGCAGTACTGGGCATGCAGTTTCCTGGTCATGATAAATTTGTTTTCAAACTGTAATTTTGCCATCTTACTCTCCATATCAGACTTTATGTACATATCCCGCAGTCGGCCGGGCACCTTCATCCGACCCTCATTTTACCACAGATCCATCCCCCGTCAAAGAGTGCCCAAAACAATGTTCTATGGAACTGATCCTTGACCGTTTGATTTTTCCTGCTATATCATTGTGTAGGGGTCAAATGCTATTTTGCCCCTTAGAGGACCGATTCTATAAAAACATTTTTACAGATGTCACAAGGGAGGAAGACATGACACACAAAACATTTCCTTTACAGAGCAAATACTCGTTAAAAGACAGCCGTATGGTTACCTATATACTGGACGGATCTGTGGAGATCGATCCCACGCCCAGGCCGTTAGTCATTCTCTGCCCGGGCGGCGGATATGAATATACATCCGACCGGGAAGCAGAACCCGTCGCTCTTGCCTTTAACGCGCAGGGCTTCCATGCCGTTGTGATCCGTTACTCCTGCGCTCCCGCCACCTATCCGGTCGCGATCACAGAAGTGGCGCTTGCCATGAGCATCATCAAAAAGAATGCAAAAAAGTGGAATGTGGATACAAACAAGATCCTGATCCAGGGAGCCTCCGCCGGCGGACATTTAGCCCTTAGTTACGCCCTCTTTTGCAAGGAGCGCGAAGTCTTATCCGACCCTGTACTTACAGAGGCGCTTACGAAAAACAAGCAGACAGCCGACGACCTGACAGTAAACGGCGTGATCCTTAGCTACCCCGTCGTAACCTCCGGTACATTCGCGCACCGCGGCTCGATCGAAAATCTGTTAGGCAAACCGTATGATACTTTGTCCGACCATCCTCTCTTTAAGAAAATGTCTTTGGAGACACAGATACCGAAGGACTTTGTTCCTGTTTTTTTATGGCATACTTTCACGGACGACTGCGTTCCCGCAGAAAACTCCATTCTGCTGGTCACAGCCTTAAAAAAGAAGAATATTCCTACGGAATTTCACCTTTTCCCGGCCGGAGGACACGGACTCGGGCTTGCCAACGAGATCACAAAGATCCCCGGCGGCTACGGGGTGCAAAAAGAATGCCAGATCTGGATCGATCTGGCAGCTGATTGGATCAGGCGTCTGTAAGGATCATTCTTCCGAGTCATCCTCATCTATGTGAGCCTCTTTATTCTGATATTTATCGTGGCGGTCTACCGAAGCCAGGTAGCCCGCCTCATCGGTAGGCTTCATTTCGATCTCCGCGTAGTGCAATCCGAGATCATTTTTCCTGATCCTGATCTTTCCTTCTATATACCCATGCCCTCTCGGACATCGTCCGATCCCGTAAAAGACATGGCTGTTCTTACTGTACCAGTCAAGTACGACCTCCCCGGCTTCTCCGCCGCACTTGCCGCAGACAAATCCGGTTAAGCGCTCTGTCTGCAGGATATCATTCTTATTCTCAAATCCCATGGAGATACGCTCCACTCTGCCATCCTCCAAAACCGATGTGAGCTCGTCCTCTTCGGAGACGGGAAGGTGATAAAGATCATAGGTGTAATTGCCCTCATAGATCTCCTTCGGGATCAGATTAAAGACCTTTGCCGTATAATAGGCGTCGTCGTAGGCTCTGTGAAAGGCAGCGCCTTTACGTACACCGGTCATCGTCACCGCATCTTCCAGACTTTTTGATTTTGTCGGTTCATTGATATAGATCCCGAAAAACTTCTGGATATTATAGTAGGGGATCGGATGAGTGCTTAACGGCTTTAAATTATAATACCGGATGTTTCGCTGCAGTTCGGTCAAATCCTGTATTCCCCAGCTGCAAAAGATATACTCCTCATCTCCGCACCACTTTAAGAAGCGGTCCAATGCCTCCGGAAAAGGTTTCCCCTGTATTTCCAGTTCCCGCATCGTGATATGGAGCAGATTTTTGATCCTCCAGTTTAATGTCTTGTATACCTTGGGGCGGACAAGCTGTGTGAATTTTCCGATGATCTTAAGGTTCTCATCGAGCTTGACCGCTCCGATTTCGATCACCTCAAACAGGAGCTCCCGCTCCTCTGCTTTTTTTCCATCCGACGGCTGGTTCCATTCCAGATCAAAAACAATATAATTCATCCGCCGACTACCTCCAAAAAACAAGCCCCGTCTGGCCAATTACTCGCCAACCGGGGCGTACTATTACAACATTCCGACCTTTAAGCGAACAACGATTTACTGAATATCGTTATCATTAAAAGGATCGCCGCACTGCGGGCAGAACTTGGGAGGATTCTTAGGATCTTCCGGCTCCCATCCGCACTTATCGCATTTATACAAAGGTGCTCCCGCAGGCTTCGGAGAGCCGCACTCCTGACAGAACTTACCCTTGTTAACGGCACCGCACTTACAGGTCCATCCGTCTGCTGCCACAGGCTGGGGGCTTCCGCAGTTCTCGCAGAACTTACCGCTGTTTACCTGACCACAGGAACAGGTCCATCCGCCTGCCGCGGATGCAGGTGCCATCTGTGCCGGTTGCTGCTGAGCTGCCTGTTGCTGAGCTGCCTGTTGCTGCTGATTCATAGCAAAGAGCTGGTTTGCATTCATGCCGCCGGCCTGCTGCGCGAAACCAAGTCCCATAAAGCCGGTCATTGCTCCTGCGCTGTTGCTTGCTGCTGCCTTCATGGCATCTGCCTGAGCGCCAACCAGTGCCGCGCCTGCCATACCGGGATTGGAGAATACTGCGGTTCTCTGCAGATCCTTGATCATCTGCGCGTCTTCATCCGGAAGGGTGATCGGCTCCAGAGCCACTTCCTGCAAAGTGATACCTCTAAGCTTGCCCCATCTCTCACTCAGTTCACCCATCATGTACTCACGAAGCTCATCTACGTGAGAAGTCAACTGGTTCGGACGGATCTCGAGATCGCTCATCTTACCGATGGCCGGCTGTAAAGCACTGATAAATTCTCTCTTCAGATCCGGCTCGATCTTGCTCTTGGGATACTCACCGTCTACATTACCCGATACATTGGTGTAGAACAGGAGAGGATCCGTAATACGGAAAGTATAACTTCCCCGGCAACGGATGGAAACATCCACATCCAGACCGATCTTGGAATCTACTACACGGAAAGGAATCGGGTTAGCGGAACCGAAAAGGTTGTTCGCCACCAGCTTGGTGTTGATATAATATACCTTCTGAACACGTCCGGTATCACCGCCAAAGGTGAAACGCGCACCGATCGTCTTAAAGGTATTCAAAATTCCTTCACCCAGATTTCCGCAGAACAGACTGGGTTCGGAAGATGAATCATACGTAAACTCACCGGGTTCCGCACAAAACTCGACAACCTTGCCCTGATCGATGATCAACATGCACTGACCGTCTGCAACCGCAATCCTGGATCCGTTGGAAATGATGTTGTCGCTGCCCTTGGTATTGGAACTTCTCGAAGACGTCTTCTTCTGTCCCTGTACCATCAATACAGTGTCTGAAATGGCGTCACAATAGAAGAACTCTTTCCACTGATCCGCAAGCGTAGAACCCGTTGCCCCCATAATAGCTTTAATTAATCCCATCTTTTCTCCTCCTTCATCTAAACCGGCTCATTCCGGTCAAATTAACACACTCTGCACGACGGAAGATATACTCCCGCCAAGAGACATTATCTCATACTTACCTATGTTTCGCAAGGCGCTTACAGTTGGAAATTATGCATCACGCGGTTGCTTTAACGGTGGTAGAGCTTCTTGGTCTGATAATGCGGCTCACAGGTTAAGTTCACTCCCAGGCGGCGGAAGGTGTTGAAATCCACATGTGAAAGGATGACACTCGTATGAACCTCCAGCCCCCGGAGATTTTTAAGTTCCGCCAGTGCTTTCGCTGCTTTTTCATCCGATGCGGCGCAGACGCTTAGCGCGATCAGGACTTCATCCGTATGCAAACGGGGATTGTGATTCCCCAGATAGGAAATCTTTAAATCCTGAATGGGTTCGATCACCTCCGGCGAGATCAACTTTACTTCATCATCCAGTCCGGCCAGGGTCTTTAACGCGTTTAATAACAGTGCGGCTGAAGCCCCTAAAAGCTCGCTCGTACGTCCCGTGACGATACGTCCGTCCTCCAGTTCCATCGCTGCTGCCGGTCCGCCGGACATCTCCGCCTTTAAAAGAGCGGCACCGACAACCTTACGATCCTCCGGTTTGATACCGGCCTGTTTCATCAGAAGCTCGATCTTCATCACCTGTGTGTCATCGGCATTGCCCTGACGGCACTGCATCAGAGTGTTATAGTAACGGCGAATGATCTCTTCCCTGCTGGCATCGCAGCAGACCTCGTCATCCACGATACCGTATCCGGCCATATTTACGCCCATATCCGTAGGCGACTTATAGGGCGACTCTCCCATGATCTGTTCAAACATGGCATTTAACACGGGAAACACTTCCACATCCCTGTTGTAATTGATGGTCGTCTCCCCGTACGCTTCCAGATGGAAGGGGTCGATCATATTGACATCGTTTAAATCCGCCGTTGCCGCCTCATAAGCAAGGTTTACCGGGTGTTTTAAAGGAATGTTCCAGATCGGGAAGGTCTCATACTTGGCATATCCGGCCTTAACGCCGCGTTTGTATTCGTGGTAGAGCTGGGAAAGGCAGGTCGCCATCTTACCGCTCCCGGGGCCGGGCGCCGTTACAACAACAAGCGAACGGCTCGTCTCGATATAATCATTCTTTCCGTACCCCTCGTCACTTACGATGAAGGGGATGTTTGCGGGATATCCGGGAATGAGATAATGACGATAGACCTTTAAACCGAGAGCCTCCAGCTTCTTCTGGTAGGTAACGGCGGAAGGCTGTCCGGAAAACTGTGTCAGCACCACGCTTCCCACATACAGTCCGTAATCGCGGAACGCGTCGATCAGACGGAGCACATCCATGTCATAGGTGATCCCCAGGTCTCCCCGGACCTTATTCTTTTCGATGTCTCCGGAATTGATGACGATTAAGATCTCCGCGTCATCTTTTAATTTATTCAGCATCCGGATCTTGGAATCCGGCTGAAAACCGGGCAGGACTCTGGACGCATGGAAATCATCGAAGAGCTTTCCGCCGAATTCCAGATACAGTTTTCCGCCAAACTTCTCGATTCTTTCTAAGATTTTCTCCGATTGCAGATGCAAATATTTCTCGTTATCAAATCCTTCTTTTTTCATGATCTTTTCTCCTGCCTCCGTCTATTGCCGGTTCATAAAAACTTCCCGCCAATGTATCATTTTATCTTTTTCCGAAAAAAAATACAAGGTCACAGCAGGACGATCACAGCAAAGACAAAGGGCGGAACTTTCGATCACCCTTAAAACTCCGGCAGTTCGTCAAGCGTGATGATTTCGTCAATCATAGCACAGGTACATCCCGTACCCGTCCTTTGACGCGTCCAGCATAACATAACTTCCTGCCAGATCATACAGGCGGATCGTTTCAAAGGTCATTTCACTTCCGTCCGTAGCCTGCGCGCTCACCGTAAGAGTGAGATTTTCCAGATTGCTGTATCCGGCGATAGTGCTGTTTGTATACAGGAAAGCATCACCGTCCCGGAACTTTTCCTCCCCCGTGATCGCCTCCACATTGTTATGATCCCCGGTATTTAATGTCACCTTAAGACTTATCAGATCTTTTCCGGTAGCGTTTAAAAAATGTATACCGTATACTCTTTCTCCCATGAGCAAAGATGCGGCATCCACAGCACTCCGCTCATTTGCGGTCTCCTTTGCCGCGGACGCTGTTAACGCGTTGGAAGCATTTTCTTCCATGATCTCCGCGCCCTGCTGTGCCGCAAGGAGATCAAGATCGAGAATTTCCACATCCCCGTCAGCAGACTCTCCGGACAATTCCTGTGTATCGGTCTCTTCCCCGAAAGACTCTTTTACGGTATTCTCTCCGTCCGGTTTTTCTTCCGGGATCACGCCGTCCTCTGCCGTCACATCCGTCATGACATCATCCTGTACCTGCTGCGCCTGCGATGTGTCCACGGGCACATCTTCTTCCTTTTTGCAGGACGAAAGAGTACATGCCGCGCAAAGCGCCCCTGCCGCAAGGATCTTTTGTATCCTTCTGTTTCTTTCTTTCATCTCTTCTGCCAATCCCTCTGCCACCGCTTGTGACATCTGTTATCTGTGTAAAAGCCGATCAGTTAAAGGTAACCGTCGGCGTTCCGATGGTTCCCGAAGTGCTTAAGATAAATCCGATCTCCACACTCTGTCCGGGCTCAATATTTGCGTTGTACTCCGCCGGTTTGGCGGTGATCGTCGATCCGGATACCGAATAATCACCGTTCCAGGACTGATCCAGTTTTACTTCCGTTCCGAAATCCATCGTTACATCCCATCCGTTCACTGCCACGGTTCCGTTGTTCTGAATTCTCAATGCGTACTGATAGCACTTTCCGCTTCCGTTATCCCAGCTGTTATCCGAAGAAAGTGTTGCCGTGCAATTATCGGCAGTTGCTTCCGCTGCGGGAAGATTTGCCGTCTGCTGCTGCGACTGCTGTTCCTCAGGTGACGGTGTTACTTCCGGAACCTCCGTGGGGGCAGCTTCAGTGCTCTGTGTACCTTCCTGTGCGGAGGATGCTGTTTGTGTTGAAGCGGTATTTGCCTCACTCTGTCCTTCCGGGCGAACCGGAGAAGTATCTGCTGCCGGTACGGCCAGCGAAGAACGGATTCCCGAATTATCCTGTGACTGTGCCTGTTGCGTATTTCCCCCCTGTGCCGTATTTATCTGCGCGGGTCTCTTTGGCATATTTACAAGGAGCAATACGATCCCCGCCACCAGAACAGCCGCTGTTATAATCCCGATTTTTGCTTTCTTCGTCATCTTTATCATCTAAAACAACTTCATAAGGAGAAACTTTTTCATCTCTTGATAAACCAAGATTATATTTTAATACTTTTTCCATTCTGAGACCAAAGGCATGTGGATCAGGGAGTGAATATCCTGATTCAAGTAAGGCATTTTCGAATAATAACATGGCGGTATCTTCGACATCTTCAGAAACTTTATCTGAACTACCTAATTGTTCTTTTAATGATTTTATTGCTGGATGGTTAGGATTTATTTCCATGGTTTTTCTTGCGTATAAAAATTGAGTAGTGATTTTATCGTTTTGGTTGAAAGCTTGAGCTTTTTGAATTCTTTCCATAGATGCTGAATAACCATGTTCAGTTCCGACAACAATACATGGGGAATCAACTAATCTTTGAGATACAATAATATTTTCAACTTTTGGTCCAAGTAATTTTTTCCACCATTCAATTAAAGGTTTGAAATCTTTTTCAATTTTTTTTTCTTTTTTTTTAATTAATTCATCGTCATCATCTTCCCATAATTTGAATTCACCTTTTGCAACATTTTTTAATTTCTTTTTTTCATATTCTCCTAAGTTTTGTAAACAGAATTCATCAATTGGATCTTCGAGAACGAATACTTCACCACCTTTTTCTAAAATTTTTTGGATTAAGGGTGATTTAGCTGCAGCTTGTTTATCTTCACCGGCTAAATAATAAATTTGTTCTTGTTTTGGTTTCATTCTTTTAACGTATTCATCAAAGCTGGTTAATTGATCAATATTATGAGTACTATAAAATCTTAATAATTTAGCTAATTTATTTCTATTTTGAATATCTTCAATTACTCCTAATTTAATATTTTTTCCATAATTATCAAAGAATTTCATATATTTAGTATCTTTCTTTTTATTTTTATCCTCTTTATCTTCATCTTCGTCATCATCATCAGATTTTGTATCATTTTCTGGCTTTGTTTCTGCGTCAGTATCATTTTTAGTATCAGTTTCATTTTCTTCTTCGATATCACTATCATCATCGTCATCGTCTTCGTCATCATCTTCTTCTTTTTCGACTGATAATTTTATCATTAATTGAATACTAGCTTTAACTAATTTATTCGACATTACTTTTATCATTTTATATTGTTGTAAAGCTTCTCTTGAGACATTTAATGGCAAATCATCAGAATCTACAACTCCTTTAATGAAGTTCAAATATCTTGGCATTAAATCTTCGAATTGTTCACTGACTAATACTCTTCTTACATATAATTTCAAAGAGGAACTTTTTCCGTAATAATTATCATATAAATCTTGAGGTCTTCTTCCTGGGATAAATAAGATATATCTGAAATTGACTTCTCCTTCTAATTTACCATGTTCATAAGCGAGAGGTTCTTCGGAATCTTTTGTTAAAGCTTTGTAGAATTTAATATATTCTTCTCTGGTTATTTCTTTTTTATCTCTTAACCAGATTGGTTTATTTTCGTTAATTAATTCATAATCCCATTTCCATTTTGTTATGCTTTTAGTTTTCTTTTTCTTTTCTTTCTTTTTCTCTTCATCTTCGTCTTTTATTTCTAAATCTTCTGATTTATTTTTATCAGCAGTTTTAGCCTCTTCTTCTTTAGCAGTTTCAGTCTCTGTTTCATTATCAGGTTCATCGACTTCTTCTTCTTCGGTATATGTCTTATTAATTTTCATATAAATTGGATAATCAATGAATTCAGAATATTTCTTAATATTTTTTTTTACTGTTTCAGTTTCGCAAAATTCGACTGAATCTTCTTTTAAATATAAGGTAATTTTAGTACCTCTTCCAAGAGTGTCTCCTCTAGGATCTTTTGATACAGTGAAAGATGAACCGGCAGTGGAGACCCACACATGTTGACTATCATCGGCATTTTTGGAGGTAACTACGACTTTATTTGATACTAAATAAGTTGAGTAAAATCCGACACCAAATTGACCAATTAAGTTTAACGAATTGCCTTTTGATATAGCTTCAATGAATGAAGTAGTACCTGATTTAGCAATGGTTCCCAAATTTTTCACCAAATCATTTTTGGTCATTCCTACACCAGTATCTGTAATTGAGAAGGTTTTGCTACTTCTATCTGTTTCGATAATAATTTTAAGTTCTTTATTTTCTCCGAAGTAATCAGGATTTTGCACGGCTAAGAATCTGGCTTTATCACATGCATCGGAAGCGTTGGAAATAAGTTCACGAATAAATACTTCTTTATTTGTGTATAAACTGTTTATGATGATATCCATCATACGAGTTACTTCGACGTTGAAATTGAATTTTTCTTCATTTTTCTTGAGGAGTTCTCTGTCTTCTTTGGTAAAGCCATCTGCCTCGACTTGTTCTTCATCTTTCTTATCTTGACAAGATATGAAGATTATATTGGAGAATATTAAGGTTAATAACAGGAAATAAAAACTTGAATAAGATTTCATTCCTTTGTTTATACTTTTAAATAAAAATTAATAAAAAATAATTGATTACGTGTCTTTTTAATTAATATTAATTATTTTTTTTATTTAATTTTTTAAAAATATATAATAATATAAATAAAATTATTTTATTTAAAATAAATATTTTTTATTGAAATATTAATGGGGATTGGGGATTGGG
>CALDIE010000247.1 GCA_937901625.1 uncultured Lachnospiraceae bacterium | reverse complement strand
TAAGAGCGTATCATATCCTTGAGGAAGTCGCTGGATGAATCCGTGCGCATTTGCAAGCTTTGCCGCAGCGATCACCTCTTCATCCGTTGCGTCCAATTTCCCGTAACGGATATTATCTTTTACGGTGCCCGTAAAGAGATGTGTTTCCTGTAATACAATTCCAAGAGAATGCCTAAGGTCGTCTTTGCGGATCTTATTGATGTTGATCCCGTCATAGCGGATCTTTCCGTCCTGAATGTCATAAAAACGGTTCAACAGGTTCATGATCGTTGTCTTTCCGGCACCGGTAGAGCCCACAAACGCGATCTTCTGGCCGGGCTTAGCAAACAGCCTTATATCATGAAGGACCATCTTTTCATCGGTATATCCGAAATCCACGCCGTCAAAAACAACATCTCCGCGCAACTTTACATATGTAGTCTTATCTTCCGCCTTGTGGTAATGCTTCCATGCCCAGACACCGGTGTGTTCGCTTGTTTCCACCGTTTCTCCGTTAACCTCCCTGGCGTTGACCAGCGTAACATATCCTTCATCGTTCTCCGGTTCTTCATCGAGCAGTTTAAAGATACGCTCCGCACCCGCAAGAGCCATTACGATCGCATTAAATTGCTGGCTCACCTGGTTGATCGGCATGTTAAAACTCTTATTAAACATTAAGAAGCTCGCCAGATCACCCAATGTCAGGTCGCCGATACCGTTTATCGCAAGGATTCCACCGAATACCGCGCAAACTACATAGCTTAAATTTCCAAGCTGCGCATTGATCGGTCCGAGTATATTGATATACGCATTTGCCTTTCCGGCACTTTCACAGAGATTTTCATTTAACTCATCAAAAGACTCGATGTTGGCCGCCTCGTGATTAAAGACCTTCACCACCTTCTGCCCGTTCACCATCTCTTCAATAAATCCATTCAAGGCACCTAACTGTTTTTGCTGTTCTATAAAGTAGCGGCTGCTGCCCCCGGCCACTTTGGCCGTAACAACCATCATCAGCGCAACCATGACCAGTGTCACTCCGGTTAACACCGGGCTTAAAACGATCATACTGACCAGGACGCTCACGATAGTGATCGCGGAGTTTAACAGCTGTGGCAGGCTTTGGCTGATCATTTGGCGCAGGGTATCAATATCATTGGTATAGATCGACATGATATCCCCATGGGAATGTGTATCAAAATAGCGGATAGGGAGTTTTTCCATCTTAGCAAAAAGTTCCGTTCTCAGATTTCGAAGGGTTCCCTGGCTGACATAGATCATCGTCCTGCTCTGAACGTAGTTTGCGACAATACCGATGGCATAGATTCCCACCATCTTAAGTATTGCGTGTAACAGCGGCGCAAAATCCGGATTTTGAACACCGATCATCGGCATGATATAATCGTCGATCAGAGACTGTAAAAAGAGCGTTCCGCGAACATTGGACAGCACCGATACAAAAATACATACAACCACGACGATCAGATGAACCGTGTAATCTTTAAATACATAGGAGAAAACTCTTTTAAAGATCTTTCCGGGATTATCCAGTTTCGGTCTCGGACCGCGCATACGGGCGCCGGGACCCATCTTTACTTCTTTAACCTTTGCTTCTGCCATTATTCCATCCCTCCAATCTGATCAAAGTCTCCGTTTCCGGAGGTCTGGGATTCATATACTTCACGATAGATCGCGTTGTTCTCCATAAGTTCTTCGTGTGTTCCGAAACCATTGATGCGGCCCTCATCCATTACAATGATTCGATCAGCATCCTGAACACTCGATATTCTCTGCGCAATAATAAGCTTGGTGGTACCGGGGATTTCCTCACGAAAGGCCTTGCGTATCTTCGCGTCGGTTGCCGTATCAACCGCCGATGTACTGTCATCAAGGATCAGGATCCTGGGTTTCTTGAGCAGTGCTCTTGCGATACACAGTCTCTGCTTCTGTCCACCGGAGACATTGGTTCCTCCCTGTTCGATGTGCGTATTATATCCATCGGGCATCTTTTCGATAAATTCATCCGCGCAGGCCATGCGGCAGACACGTTTACACTCTTCTTCACTTGCATCGGGATTGCCCCAGCGCAGATTATCCAATATGCTTCCGCTGAAAAGAACATTCTTCTGCAGTACAACAGAAACCTGTTCACGGAGTGTTTCCAGGTCGTACTCGCGCACATCTACGCCTCCAACAAGAAGTTCTCCGTTTGTCACATCGTAAAGTCTGGAAATAAGGTTTACCAGACTTGACTTTGCGCTTCCTGTTCCTCCTATGATGCCGATCGTCTCACCGCTCTTTACAGAGAATGTCACATCTTTTAATACCGGCTCGCCGCCGCCCTTTTTATAGGAGAAATCCACATCTCTGAATTCGATGCTTCCGTCCGCCACTTCCATAACAGGATTTTCCGGATTTGCGATATCCGCCTGCTCATTTAACACTTCACAGATACGTTCAGCTGATGCCGTACTCATGGAAACCATAACAAAGATCATAGACATCATCATCAGGCTAAAGAGGATGTTCATGCAGTATGTCAAAAGACTCATTAACTCACCCGTCTCAAGATCCCCGACTACGATCATCTTGGCGCCAAACCAGCTGATCAGAATCATGCAGCCGTAAACGGTTGTCATCATCAGCGGTCCGTTTAAGATAACCTTATTCTCTGCTTTAACAAACATCGAATGAATATTTTCGGCCGCCTTTCGAAAGCGTTCATTTTCATAATCTTCTCTTACATATGCCTTGACGACACGAATACCACTTACATTTTCCTGAATGGCAGCATTCAGATCGTCATATTTCTTGAATACTTCCGAGAAGTATTTCATGGCCGAACGTATCAGGAAAAAGAGCACCAGACCAAGCAGTACTACAGCCGAAAGATATATGCTTGCGATCCTCGGGCTTAAGATAAAGGCTGCTCCCATGGCAAAGATCATGCTGAAAGGTGCTCGAAAGCACATACGCAAGATCATCTGATATGCATTTTGAATATTGGTAACATCCGTTGTAAGTCTCGTAACCAGACCGGCAGTCGAGAAATGGTCGATATTGGAGAAAGAATAGGTCTGGATCTTATCAAACATGGCTTTACGGAGATTCTTTGCAAAGCCGGTGGAAGCCTTTGCGGAAAAGACTCCGCCCAAAACACCGCTTGCCAATCCCAATATCGCCAGCACGGTCATCACTCCGCCCATCACATAAACATGACGCAGATCGCCGACATTAATACCATCATCGACAATGGAAGCCATGCAAAGCGGTATCAGTGTTTCAAATATTACTTCAAATACCATAAATACAGGCGTCAGTATGGAGGGGGTTTTATACTCTTTTATTTCTCCTAACAATGTTTTGATCATATGCATTACTCCTTCCGGTTTTTACATCTGAACCCGGGACCTTTCCAAATTAACATATCTTCGTATTATACTGCAAAAATCAGGCTTTCAATCTATTACACAAAAATTTCACAATTTCCGCTATACCCGCGCTCAACGCTGTTACGATCACCCACACAAGCACCAGGTCGACCGTCCTATTTCCGCTGACCGACAATCCGCACAGATCTCCGAGCAGAGTGATCACCAAGGGGTGGATCAGATAGATCAAAAATGTGATCTTCGCCACAGAATGCTCCGCTCCCGATATCTCCTTCTTTCTCTTCCATTCTCTGATGCTTACAAATAACGCGCTGCTTACGATCGCGTTCGTGATCGTAAGAGGGCTGGAAAATCCGGCAAAAAACACACCATCCGACAGACTTCTTTTTACGCCGCATACACATGATACCGCATAGATAAGTATGGCCATAACATATAAAACGATCCTTTGTTTTTTACTTCTATCCTCCTCCCAGTTAAGGAGATAGTGACCTAAGATCATATAGCCAAAGTATCCGCCGAATATGGCAAAATCAAACGGTTCAATAAAATCCATCAACAGATATTTAAACGGAAATTCAAACAAAAATACGGTAGGCAAAAACAGGGTTACGACCAAAAAGACACCAAGATAAAGCCTGCAGCTATTTTTATCTTTTACTCCCTCTTTGACAACAGGAACCAGCAGATACAATACCGCTGCCATCGGAAGATACCAGAGATGGTAATACCCGTGCGTTCTGAAAAAAGGGATAAAGATCCCGTCTTTTACGGCCGCAAGCGATACTTCTCCCCCCGCTCCCCTTACAAAATCAAACAGAATATAGAGAAACTTCCACAAAAGATAGATAAGCGTGATCCGAAGGCTTCTGTGAAGAAGCGTCTGCTTTATCGTCTCCTTCTTTTCGGGCCGGAAGAGAAGCGCTCCGCTTAACATCACAAACAATGTCACCCCGGAAAAGGCAAGGATATTAAAACATTGAGCAAGGATCTGCCCGGACTCTCTCAAAAAGTCACCTCCTAACCATTGTGCAGACACATGTACCAGGACAACCAGCATACAGGCAACAATCCTTATCATATCAAGTCCCGCCACCCGGACGTCCTTCTTTTCCTCCATAGTCTCATAACTCCCCTCTTTAATGACTTTTGCAGATCCTCTGTATCTTTGACCCTTATATCATTTTATAGTAAAATATGGTATAATACTCCGCAAAACTTTTCAGGTGGAAGTGTTATCGTAAGCTGCGGGAAAGGAGTGTGAACACGGTGACGGTCGGCACTGCTGTTATGGCGGGGATCATTTACGCTCTGACGGAAGTCTTTGCGCTCTCCGGTGCGGGCCATCTTGCCGTTGTGAACACGCTGTTTGATCTGCACCTGACGGAAAACCACCTGCTGTTTAAGGCGTTTACGGAGCTTGCGGTCATGATCGCCCTGATTCTGGCTTACCGCAGAGACATTGCGGCGATGATCCGCGACACTGCGGGGCTGACCG
>CALDIE010000246.1 GCA_937901625.1 uncultured Lachnospiraceae bacterium | reverse complement strand
GCGAACGCATAGATCACGTAGCGAAGACCGGCTGCCGTATTTCTTACACCGTGCGCGATATGTATCCATCCCTTATCCGTCTTGATGGGAACCGCGCCCTCACCGTTCTTGGCTTCGGTGATGGTATGATACTTTCTCTTGCTGGTTATGATCTCCTCATCGATCACCGCATGTGTGATATCTTCACACAGTCCGAAGCCGATACCGCCGCCGGATCCGGTATCAATGAAATCATCCATAGGTCTGGTATAGAAAGCATACTTTCCGTTGACAAACTCAGGATGCAGCGCAACATTTCTCTGCTGGGGTGAGTTCAAAGTCTTTAAGTTCGGCAGACGTTCCCATTTGACCATATCCTTTGTGCGCACTATCCCTGCTGCAGCCACTGCCGCCGAAAGATCATTTACCGACGTATCCTTGCTCTCCGAACAAAAGACTCCGTAGATATATCCGTCTTCATGCTTTGTCAAACGCATATCATATACATTGGTTTCTTCGGGACATGTGTCATCAAGCAGGATCGGATAATCCATAAAACGGAATCCATCCACACCGTTGTCCGAAACGGCAACACCAAAGAAGCTCTTGCGATCGTATCCTTCGATCCTGGCTACGATATAATACTTTCCGTTCAAATAAATAGCCCCGGCATTAAATACCGCATTCACACCGAGACGTTCCATAAAATACGGATTTGTCTCCGGGTTCATGTCGTATTTCCAAAAAGGCGGTATGCTCTCTCTTGTAAGCACCGGATACATCCATCTGTCAAATATCCCGTTGTAAAAATACTCACTGATCTCGTTCTTTCTGCCCGTCACTTCTTCGTAACGGTTCACTACACGCTCATAATTTTCCCGAAAGCCCATCTTTCTGTGTCCTTTCTTTTCTGATCATATCTTTCATCACTGTCTCACTGTTGCGACGGCGTTGTATTTCCGACAACCAGATTGCCGTAGATTACCGTGGTTCCATGTCTGTATTCCGGATTTGCCACCCTTTGCTCGACGATACGGATACACTGTCTGACCATTTCATCCGTGTTAACATGATAGGTCGTTAAGCGCACTCCCTCCGGAGCCACGTCCACGTAGTCGTCATATCCGACAACGGCCACATCCTCGGGAACACGGTAGCCCGCTTTCTTAAGCGTCACGATCAGCCGGCTGGCCGTTTCATCGCAATTGCATACAAAAGCCTCCGGCATGCTGCGCGGGAGCTTCAAAGGAATATGGTTCCCCTCCCGATCTCTATCCATGATCGTCCACTTATCATCGATCAACTGGTCCTTCGCCATCAAATATTTCAGATATCCGACAAACCGGTCGAGAATACTTCTGGTCGCCTTATAATTACCTACAAAACCGATCTTGCGATATCCGCTCTTCACCAGATAACGGGTCAGCGTATAACCGCCGTTGACATTGTCGCCGACAATACTGTCCACATCAAATTCCTCATCCTCAAAGTCAAAGAAAATGATCTTCTTTTCCGTCTTGACCAGTTCCTCGAGGAAACGTGATTCCATCTGTCCTACCACGATCACCTGGGCAACCGAATCCATCGTGACGATCTTGGGAAGGATCCCCTCCCTCTCGCTGTCAGCGCGCACGATTTCCAATATTCCGATGTACCCTCTGGTGGACAGTTCCATCAGGATCTTCTGGTAAACACGAAGGTAAAAGGACTTATCACTGATAAATCTCTCCGAGATTAGCACGGCGATATTGATCTCCTGCTCCTGATCACGGCTTTTGACTTTCATGACATAGCCCATCTCCGCCGCTTTATCAATGATCTCCTGACGGAGATCATCACCGACACCCTCCTTCCCGGCGAGCGCTTTTGATACGGACACTATACTGATGTCTAACTCTTCCGCGATATCCTTCATCGTTACCTTTTTTCTACCCATGATCCTCTCCTTCACTATGAGTATTTAAACGCTGCCCGACAAACCGCCTGCGCAGCGTCATTTCAACAACCCAAACACTTTAATTCCAAAGGATATTCCCGCTATCGAAGATGATGTGATTGTATCATTGAATGATGATATAAATCAATAGAATTTGAATAAAAATTAACTAAATTTAGTTTATTCCTGTTTTTTCACAAGGGGCTCCGTATTTTTCGGAGCACTCTTGATGTGATTACCCACGATCTCGTTGATGTCACTGATCGTCACAAAAGCCGACTGATCCGCATCTCTTACGATCCTGCGGATCTCCGGGATCTCGATACGGGTAATGACACAGTAGAGGATCATTTTGTCGCCGGAGATCATACCGGCACCTTCCATGATCGTACAGGTTCTCCCGAGATCCTTGTATATCTGATCGGCAATCGCCTTTCCGTCGTTCGTAATGATCATCACCGACTTGGCCTGCTCCAATCCCTTCTCCACGATATCGATCACGCGGAAGGAAATAAAATACGTTAATAAGGAATACATTGCCCGATCGGGTCCGAAAAGAATACCGGCTGCGGAATAAATGATGATATTTACTCCAAAAACGATCTGGCCGACAGAAAAATTAGTCTTTCGGCTGATCAAAAGCGCCACGATCTCCGTTCCGTCCAGGCAGCCGCCTCCCCGAAGGACCAGTCCCACTCCGGCACCTAAAAAGAATCCTCCGAAGGCAACACCCAAAAGAGGGTCTTCCGTCGCGTTATGAAATTCTTCAAAGACGGACAAAAGAATGGAAAACAGAAGCATTGCATAGATCGCAAATATGAAAAAGCGCTTTCCCATCTTTTTTAATCCGACGATCAGAAACGGTATGTTGATAACAAAGGTTAACAGACCCAGGGAGATTCCGCTTAACTGGCTGATGATGATACTGATACCTACCACGCCTCCGTCCAGGATCGTAACCGGCACCAGAAACTCCTCGATGGCAAATGCCGCAAGCGCCGAACCTGCCGTTACGCTCAAGAAAGCCAAAATCCATTCTTTTTTTCGACTCATTGACATTTTTACGCTCCTCTCCTCACCCGACAGATTTAAAAACATATCCCGACTTTCTTTTTTTAACTCTCAACCTTATCATAAAGTAAAAATTTTTTATAGTAAAGCAAACTTTCATTTCCTGCTTACGGCTTATCCTTAAAAAGATCCCCTGCCTTCAGCCGGATATCTTTCTTTACAAGCTCCCCGTCCTTTTTATAGATCAGAAGTACCTCTTGCGTTTTTCCCGAAAGGATTTCGATTTCCTTTACCTCTTTATCTTCCCATCTCATACGTACTTCGTGTCCGCCGACGGCCTTTAAGCCAAAGGCATGACCGTCTTTCCATTCCCCGGGGATGGCCGGTAAGAGGTTGATCTCTCCTTCCCTGCTTTGCAGCAGCATCTCCGCCACTCCGGCTGTACCGCCGAAATTGCCGTCAATCTGAAACGGCGGATGAAAATCCCAGAGATTCGGAAATGTATTCTGCTCAAGCAATCCTCGAAAGATCTTATAGGTGCGGTCGCCGTCCCCCGTACGTGACCAGAGGCACATCTTCATGGCTCTCGACCATCCCGTGGATTCATCGCCCCGAAGGTCAAGTGACCTTTTCGCGGCCTCCAGCCATTCAGGCGTATTATGGTCGATCAGATGCCCCGGATACAGTCCCAAAAGGTTCGAGGTATGACGATGGTGTTCTTCAACCGCGGTGAAATCAAAACCGGAAGCATCCTCATCGATCCACTCCTTGATCCCGCCGGTTTTTTTGTTGATATGAATAGGGTCAAGCTTTCCGGCAACCTCTTTAACTCTCTTTGTCAGATCGTCCGTCTCCGCGCCGCAGATCTTCGCCGCCTTAAGATAACAATCCAAAACCATGGCGATCAGCGTCTGCTCATATGTATTTCCCAC
>CALDIE010000245.1 GCA_937901625.1 uncultured Lachnospiraceae bacterium | reverse complement strand
ATCTGATTTGCGCCAAGCGAGGTCGGAGCATAGTCGTTCTTCTCCTCGCGGATGATCCCGTCCGCCCGACCGTCAATGATCACGTTATAGTTCGGCGTTTCATAGCAATACGAAAGGGGAACCTCCGCGCTGTACTCCGCTCCCATACTCTTCTGGATCAGTCTGTGCAGGCGACTTCCTTCGAGCATGGCCTTCTCCGGCGATCCCGTTCTTCGATTGTCAATATCACCGGAACGCAAAAGAAACTCCACCAGAGACCTGACCGAGACACGGATTTCATATTTAGGTTGTTTTTCTGTCTGCTCGCTGATGGCTCTCTCCTCCCTGATGGTGCGCAGTGACGGTTTGTGGTCCGGTGGGGTGTGATGCCTATCGGGCGCACTCTGCTGCCGGTTAGGGGCATGTTGACCATCGGGCGCACTCTGCTGCCGGTTAGGGGTATGTTGACCGGTCAATTTGTTGCCGACCACAGTCTATATTATAGCGAACATGGAGACGACTCACAATCGAACAGATCATAGTTTTTATGTAAATCTTTGCATACGGTCGGACAGGGCGGATTACGGTAAACCACCATCTTATGTAAAGCAGCGTGGATTGGGTGAAGAAGTGTCGTACAGTCGAGTTATGTAAACCGTTATTATATCTTCTATGTTATATTTTCATAGATTTACATTTCGGTCAATTTCAGGTAAATTTACGTATTTATAGCGTAATTGTGTATAGTTTAATTATGGCTTAACTTTTATTGTAGGTTAGATATTATGTAAATATTTTATGTTAATCTCTCCTCTAAAATTCAAGAAATTATGTCATCTAAATCTCACTATAATATTTTCCCGTCTTTGGATATTTCGATATTATGTAAAGTAGTCTTCGATCCTGGGACTTGTTTTACGGGGACTTGTTTTACGGCACCCTGTTTTGGGGACACCTGCAACGAAATAGAACTTGAAGAAAAAAAAGAAAAAGCCCTATCCCCGTGTCATAAGGATAAGACTTTTCCTCAATCGTTATTTGTGGTCACACTTGAACTTCTCTCATCAAAGTGGTGGATGGACATGTGACTCATACGGGTCTATTTGACTGTATCAAAATGGATAAGAAATTATGATGAAATGCAATCCGGGGACTCCCCATGGTTACGATATCAAGAAAAATCGGTCTGTCTTATAGCTGCATCCCCCCGGGAGACCTATGGAGGCCGCCCGGGGGGGGATGCTATCAAGGAAATTCGATCTGTTTTATGGCTGTATCCTTCCCCGGAAGACCTCTAAAGACCGCCCGGAGCTATACTGTCAGGGAAATCCAGCCTATTTTATGACCACATCCGCCTCCGACAGTAAGTATGTATGTCACCACATGGCGGAGTGAGTGGGCGCTTTCAGATATTCCTCGTATCCCATATACAGCTCGTTACCATGAGCCGGCGGCACAGCAGCTTCTATCGTGTGCGTAGCGTATCTAAGGTAAAAGATAACGGCTCATCCTCGTCTTAGCAGCTTCTATCGCTCGCGTAGCGTGTCTAAGGTAAAAGATAACGGCTCATCCTCGTCTTAACAGCTTCTATCGTGCGCATAGCGAGTCTAAATAAGATAACGCAAACGAAAGTATGACAGTAAGTATGACAGTAAATGTATCCGTGTATCACGGAAAAGCTGGCAGTAGGAACGTCCCGATGTCACCGAAAAAGCTGACAGTAGGTACGTCCCGGTGTCACAATTAAAGGGCGCTCTTTCCGCGTTCGCCGGTGCGGATACGGATTGCGTCTTCTACGTCCACGACAAAGATCTTTCCATCTCCGTAGTTGCCGGTACGAATACCCTTGGAAATCTTTTCGATCAGTGTACCTGCAATGGCGTCGTCCACTACGGTTTCACACTTGATCATGGGCAGGATCTTAACTTCCGCAGTTGATCCTATATTTCCCTCGTAGTATCCTCTCTGATTACCATATCCTTCCATATGAAAGATATTCAGTCCGGTTGCGCCGGCCTCGTCCAGGATGCGGCGAATATCCTCCAATTTTTCCGGTCTGGCAATGATCTCCAGTTTTTTCATGTTTTTGTTTTCCTCCTTACATTTCTCCCTTTTGTTGTCTTCCCAAACAATTATCGACCGTATGGTCGTTAACCCAAACAATTCTTAACCACATGGTCGTCAACCCAAACAATTTTTAAGGTCATCGCAGCAAAAGTTTCTTCACCGCATAGACCAAATACAAAATAAACGGCACCTGAATCACCGCTTCTACAATATAGGGAACCACATGTGCTTCATCTCCCATCCTGTAGGAATTAGTTGCTCCCCAGATAAAAGCTATCATTGTGGCGATCAGTAACAGCAATGCAAGCGCAAGTACGATACCCAGGTTTGTACAATGCTTCTTTAAACATGCCTTATCCGAAAAATTCTTCGGAGCCTGCCCATCATCATAATACTTTCTCCAGATATAACAATTCATGGAGGTACCAAGATACTCCCACCCGTCACCGATCAGTTTATCCATATACATATTTTTCGGAAGGGAAGTAGCGTCCACAACATAACGACACTTCCTCACTTTTTCTTCCCGAAATACATAGTAGAACAGGCTGGTAGTATCATTCAACGGTTGCAGCTCCCATCCCTCCGCAGCGTGTTCGGAAAGGAAATATTCCAAATCCGCCGGATGAATGTACTTCAACGCAACCAGGGGTTCTTTTTGATCTGCCATGCGATAAATCCTCCGTATTACCTGATTATCATCAATGATGGAAGAGGCGAATTCCCGTAAATACCATCACCATGTCGTACTGATCCGCACACTCGATTACCAGATCATCCCTTACCGATCCTCCGGGCTGCGCAATATACTTGACTCCGCTCTTGTAGGCTCTCTCGATATTGTCGGAGAAGGGGAAGAAAGCGTCTGATCCGACACATACGCCGGTATTTCCCGCAAGCCATGCCTTTTTCTCCTCCCGTGTAAACACCTCCGGTTTTACCTTAAAGCGCTTCTGCCACTCACCTTCGCGAAGGACATCCTCATATTCATCACCAATATATACATCGATCGTGTTGTCGCGATCCGCTCTTCCGAGTCCATCCACAAACTGCAGATTCATCACCTGGGGAGACTGACGCAGATACCAGTTATCCGCTTTGGAACCAGCCAATCTGGTACAATGAATTCTGGACTGCTGTCCGGCACCGATACCGATCGCCTGCCCGTCCTTTACATAGCAAACGGAATTGGACTGGGTATACTTCAGCGTGATCAGCGCGATCTTCATATCAATGAGCGCCTTTTCGGGAATATCTTTGTTTTTGGTCACGATATTCGAAAGGAGGTCACCGTTGATATCAAGTTCATTTCTTCCCTGCTCGAATGTAATACCGTATACCTGCTTTCTTTCGATCTCTGCAGGTACATATGCCGGATCGATCTGAATGACATTATAGCCACCCTTCTTTTTCTGCTTCAGAATCTCCAGTGCTTCATCCGTATATCCCGGCGCGATCACGCCATCAGATACCTCTCTCTTGATCAATCTGGCCGTATCTGCGTCACAGACATCAGAAAGTGCGATAAAATCACCGAAAGAAGACATACGATCCGCTCCCCTCGCTCTGGCATATGCGCATGCCAAAGGGCTCAGCTCTCCAAGATCATCC
>CALDIE010000244.1 GCA_937901625.1 uncultured Lachnospiraceae bacterium | reverse complement strand
ATAAGGAGCTTGCTGACAAGCATAACGCCCTTGCGTGAGTGAGGGCGGTTTATTCCAACAATTTATAGTGTCCATAAGTGTTCCTTACATTCGTTAACGATAGCTAAGATCTCTTTCTCTGTTACTTCGGTATCATCTTTGTTATTATTAATATGGAATAGTTTTTTAAATAAAGCGGGACCTGTTTTTTGCGGCAATAGAATACCGAAACATAGGATCAGTATAACGGTAAGACATCCGATCAGGATATGGATCATAAGATCGATTTCCGGATTGGAAATAAAGGTTACCGGAAGAATACCATCGTCCATCGTTATTTCACTCTCCTTCGTATATGCGGGGGACACGTTTGCCTATATCACACACAGCCTCATAATTGATCCGGTCGGATAAAGAGGCAAAATCCTCCATGGAGATATATTCATCCCCGTCTCTTCCAACGAGCGTAACGAGGTCTCCACGCTTTATCTCATCATGTCCGCTTATATCGATCATCATTTGGTCCATGCAGACACGTCCCACCACAGGGAAACGCTTTCCTTTGACCAGAACCACTCCTTTATTGGAAAGGTTTCTCGGATATCCGTCCGCATAGCCGACACTGACGGTGGCGATACGGCTTTTTTTCCTGGTGACATAGGTGCCGCCGTAACTGATCTGCGTACCGGCGGGTACATCCTTAATAAAACTGATGCTGCTGCAGATCTCCATGGCCGGACGAAGATCGATACGGCTTTTGCTGACTTCATCCGAGGGCCACAGACCGTAAAGGATGATACCTGCGCGTACGACATCCAGATTCATTTCCGGCAGTTCGATAATGGAGGCGCTGTTTGAACAGTGCTTGACGGGAATATGTATTCCTTTCTGCTTAACATGCTCCAAAAAGTCTGTAAAACGAACGATCTGGTACCGTACCGCGGTCTTATCAACTTCATCCGCTCTCGCAAAGTGTGTAAACATGCCTTCGATCTCAAGATGATCATACCCGGCTGTCCTTTGTACGAAGGAAAGTCCCTCTTCATCAGCGGATATACCGATACGGCTCATTCCGGTATCGACTTTGATGTGTACGATCGCTTTCTTTTTGAGTTTCGCGGCACATTCATTTAAAAGGAATGCGGTCTCGTCATCAAAAACGGTCAGGCGGATGTCCCTGCGGATGGCTTCCTCAAATAATCCGGGAGATACATAGCTTAAGACCAGAACAGGTTTTTCAAGACCGATCTTATCGATATCAATGGCTTCATCTATGGTAGCTACCGCATAGCCGTAAACCGTGGAATAGGAAGAAAGAGCCTTCGCGATCTGATAGGCGCCGTGTCCGTAACCGTCTGCTTTTACAACCGGCATGATCTTCGTACCGGGACGGATCGCCTTTTCAATCTGTTCGTAGTTATACCGGATATTATCAAGATTGATCCTGGCATAAACTCTTTTATGATCAAGCATTGTTATCTTACCCTCTTCCTTCTTCAAACTGTTTTAACAACCCGGGCAGGGAAGAAATGATCTCCCTTGCGGTCATAGAGCTTTTACTGTACTCTCCGGCGGCAATATCTCCGGCCATTCCGTGTAAATAGACGGCTGCGGCAACATATTCCGTAAGTGTATGATCCGCAGAGTCTTTTGCGTATCTGGCTGCATAGGATGCGATCATACCGGCCAATACATCCCCGCTACCGGCAACAGCCATACCGTCGTTACCGCTTTCGTTGATGTAATAATTCGATTCATCACAGACAATGGTTCTGGAATCTTTTGCGACCAGGATCACACCGTAGGTATCTGCAA
>CALDIE010000243.1 GCA_937901625.1 uncultured Lachnospiraceae bacterium | reverse complement strand
CGAGATAAGCTAGTGACTGGAGTTCAGACGTGTGCTCTTCCGATCTCTTTAATTCCGGTCCTACGACGATAACGGAACGTCCGGAATAATCCACACGCTTACCAAGCAGGTTCTGACGGAAACGTCCTCCCTTACCTTTTAACATGTCGGACAGAGACTTTAATGCTCTGTTACCCGGTCCGGTAACCGGACGGCCACGACGACCATTATCAATCAATGCATCAACCGCTTCCTGTAACATACGTTTCTCGTTACGCACGATGATATCCGGTCCGCCAATGTCCAAAAGACGACGCAGACGGTTGTTACGGTTGATGATTCGACGATACAAATCATTCAAATCGGATGTCGCAAAACGTCCACCATCCAACTGCACCATCGGGCGCAAGTCAGGCGGGATGACCGGAATGACCGTCAAAATCATCCACTCCGGACGGTTTCCGGACTCGCGGAATGCTTCGGTCACTTCCAGACGTTTGATAATTTTTGCACGCTTCTGTCCGGTGGCTGTTTCCAACTCTTCTTTTAGTGCTGCAGAATCCTTCTCGAGGTCAATGTTTTGAAGAAGCTCTAAAATCGCTTCTGCACCCATACCTACACGGAATCCGTTTCCATATTCTTCTCTGGCCTGCTGATACTCTGCATCCGTGAGAATCTGCTTGTAAACCAGATTGGTATCACCGCTATCCAATACGATGTAAGAAGCGAAATACAACACGCGCTCCAACATCTTCGGAGAGAGGTCCAAAATCAATCCCATACGACTCGGGATTCCCTTAAAGTACCAAATATGAGATACCGGGGCTGCCAATTCGATGCTACCCATGCGCTCACGACGTACGCTTGCTTTGGTAATCTCTACACCACAACGGTCACAAATGACACCCTTGTAGCGAATCTTTTTATATTTACCACAGTGGCACTCCCAGTCCTTGCTGGGTCCGAAAATACGCTCGCAGAACAGTCCGTCCTTTTCCGGCTTCAGGGTTCTGTAGTTAATTGTTTCCGGTTTTAAAACTTCACCGTGGGACCATTTGCGAATGGTCTCCGGAGACGCCAACCCGATACGAATCGCATCAAAGCTGACCTGCTGGTTGTCTTTGTTGTTTGTTTCCGGCATTCTATGCACCCCTTCCTTAATCTTCGTCAAAGTTTTCTTCGTCGAAATCTGCATTCACCATCGCCAATGCATCCTCCGCCTCAGGTGCAGCCTCTTCGTCATCTACAGATACCAGCTGCTGATTTTCATCAAATTCCTGCTGCTGGAAGCCGCTTGCCTGTAATTCCTGTTTGTCGCGGTCGGAGTAGTCACGGTCGCTACCCAAAATCGCGTTGATGTTTGTGTTTCCGTATTCGCTGGTTTCCTTCAGCGCCACTTCTTCACCGTTTTCATCTAATACACGCACATCCAGTGCCAGGGACTGCAATTCCTTCATCAACACCTTAAAGGACTCCGGAATACCCGGCTCCGGAATATTTTCACCCTTGATGATGGCCTCGTAAGTCTTCACACGACCAACCACATCATCCGACTTGACGGTCAGAATCTCCTGTAAGGTATAGGCCGCGCCATATGCCTCGAGTGCCCAAACCTCCATCTCTCCGAAACGCTGGCCACCAAACTGGGCTTTACCACCCAACGGCTGCTGCGTAACGAGGGAGTACGGACCAGTCGAACGCGCATGAATCTTGTCATCAACCAAGTGGTGCAACTTCAGATAATGCATGTGTCCGATGGTTACCGGGCTGTCGAAATATTCTCCGGTACGTCCGTCACGCAAACGAACCTTTCCGTCTTTGCTGATGGGAACGCCCTTCCAGAGTGCACGGTGATCACGATTTTCCCAAAGGTAATCCAATACCTCCGGACGCAGCTCATCGCCATGCTTCTCTTTGAACTCATCCCACTCTAAGTTGACATAATCATTTGCCAACTCCAATGTATCTGTAATATCTTTCTCCTTTGCGCCATCAAAGACCGGTGTGGCAATATTAAAGCCAAGTGCCTTTGCAGCAAGAGAAAGGTGAATCTCCAATACCTGTCCGATATTCATTCGAGACGGCACACCCAGCGGATTCAATACGATATCCAACGGACGTCCGTTCGGCAAGAACGGCATGTCTTCTACCGGCAACACACGGGAAACGACACCCTTGTTACCATGACGACCAGCCATCTTATCACCTACGGAAATCTTACGTTTCTGGGCAATGTAAATACGAACCGCCTTGTTTGCTCCGGTCGGAAGCTCATCGCCGTTTTCGCGGGTAAATACCTTTGCGTCTACGACAATACCATACTCACCGTGCGGTACCTTCAAGGAAGTATCACGCACCTCACGCGCCTTCTCACCGAAAATCGCGCGAAGCAAACGTTCTTCTGCGGTCGGTTCTGCCTCTCCCTTCGGAGTAACCTTACCAACCAAAATATCACCGGCGCGCACCTCAGCACCAATACGGATGATACCGTTTTCGTCTAGGTCCTTTAAGGCGTCATCACCAACGCCCGGTACATCACGGGTAATTTCTTCCGGTCCAAGCTTTGTATCACGAGCTTCTGCCTCGTATTCTTCAATGTGGATGGAAGTATAAACATCTTCCTGTACCAGACGCTCGCTCAAAAGAACAGCATCCTCGTAGTTGTAACCTTCCCAGGTCATGAATCCGATCAACGGATTCTTACCGAGTCCCAGCTCACCGTTGCAGGTGGAAGGGCCGTCCGCGATAACCTGACCGGCCTCCACATGGTCACCCTTGACCACGATCGGCTTCTGGTTATAGCAGTTGGACTGGTTGGAACGCATGAACTTCTCCAGACGGTACTCGTCACGCTCATCGTCGTCCGTTCTGACTACGATCGTTTCAGAGGAAACGTATACAACCGTTCCCGTATGCTTTGCGACAACACAGACACCGGAGTCAACCGCAACCTTGGTCTCGATACCGGTTCCTACTGCAGGCGCTTCCGTAAAGAGAAGGGGCACTGCCTGACGCTGCATGTTCGAACCCATCAGGGCACGGTTCGCGTCATCGTTCTGCAAAAACGGGATCAGGGATGTAGCCACGGAGAAGACCATCTTCGGGGATACATCCATGTAGTCAAACATGGACTTACGATACTGCTGTGTCTCTGTACGGTAACGACCGGATACCATTTCGTTGACAAAATGTCCCTCTTCGTCGAGTTCCTCATTCGCCTGCGCAACGTGGTAGTTATCCTCCTCGTCCGCTGTCATATATACTACTTCATCCGTAACCCTGGGGTTCTGGGGATCGGACTTGTCGATCTTGCGATACGGTGCCTCAACGAATCCGTACTCATTGATCCTTGCATAGGATGCCAGGGAGTTGATCAGACCGATGTTGGGACCTTCGGGGGTCTCAATGGGGCACATTCTTCCGTAGTGGGTATAGTGTACATCCCGAACCTCGAATCCGGCACGGTCTCTGGACAGACCGCCGGGTCCTAACGCGGAGAGACGACGCTTATGTGTCAACTCACCCAACGGGTTGTTCTGATCCATGAACTGGGAGAGCTGGGAGGATCCGAAGAACTCCTTGATCGCAGCCTGTACAGGCTTGATGTTGATCAGGCTCTGCGGTGTGAGGTTTCCGGAATTTTCGGATGCATCCGAAGTACCCATACGCTCACGAACCACACGCTCCATTCTGGTCAGACCGATGCGATACTGGTTCTGCAACAGCTCACCGACCGCGCGGATACGACGATTGCCCAAATGGTCAATATCGTCGTTGGTTCCGATTCCCTGTTCAATATGAAGATTATAGTTGATGGAAGCAATGATATCGCTCTTGGTGATATGCTTCGGGATCAGCTCGTGAACATTCTTCTTAACGGCATTCTCATACTCTTCCGGTCTGGACTCGTACTCTCTGAGGATACGCTTCAGTACCGGCCAGTAAACCTTCTCCGTAATGCCGAGCTTTTCAGCGTCGATATCAAGCCATTCCTCGATATCCACCATCAGGTTGGAGATAACCTTGACGTTGCGCTCCTCACCCTGGATCATCACACTCTCAACGGCGCTGTTCTGAATCTCTTCCGCCATTTCTACCGTAACGGTGTCGCCTGCCTTACCGATGATCTCACCGGTGAAAGGATTGAATACATCCTCCGCAAGGACATGTCCCGCAATACGGTTGCGAAGCGCAAGCTTCTTATTGAACTTGTAACGTCCGACCCTTGCCAGATCATAACGTCTGGGGTCAAAGAAGGTGCTGGTGACATAGCTCTCGGCACTGTCAACACTGAAAGGCTCGCCGGGGCGAACCTTGCTGTAGAGCTCCTTTAAGCCCTCTTCATACTTAGTGGATACATCCTTCATGAAGGTCTTGATGATCTTCGGCTCGTCGCCGAGAAGGTTGATGATCTCTTCGTTGGTGCCTACACCAAGTGCACGCAAAAGAACCGTGACGGGCAGCTTTCTTGTTCTGTCCACACGTACATAGAAGTAATCATTCTGATCACACTCATACTCCAACCATGCTCCACGGCTGGGGATCACCTGGCAGGAATAGAGCTTCTTACCGATCTTGTCTCTCGTGATATCGTAATAGATGCCGGGAGAACGGACCAGCTGGCTGACGATAACACGCTCCGCACCGTTGATCACAAAGGTTCCGGTTTCCGTCATCAGCGGGAAATTACCCATAAATACTTCATGATCCGTAATGTGTTCTCCATCACGGTCACTCAGGCGTACCTTAACTTTCAAGGGTGCCTCGTAGGTCAGATCTCTCTCCTTGCACTCGATGATGCTGTGAGCGATCTCGGATTCATCCAATTTGAAATCAATGAACTCAAGACTTAAGTTCTCCGAAAAGTCTTTAATGGGAGATATGTCATCAAAGGCTTCTCTCAGTCCATCGCTTAAGAACCATTCGTAGGATTTCTTCTGGATCTCAATAAGGTATGGCATATCCAGAACTTCTTTTTGTCTGGCAAAAGTCATACGCTTACTGTTTCCGTTGTCAGTGGGTCGTAATCTGTTCTTTTTCATTTAACATTCACCCCGTCACTTTTCTATAAATTTACTGTTCCCGACGCCATTAGGGCATAATAATCCCCTTATACGACAATGGCGCATTTTCCATAGTATCACGATATGTTTTTTCCGTCAACACCTTTTCGTTCCATACAAAAGAAAGACAGAGAAACCCTCTTATACAAGAAAGTTTCTCCATCTCCGTTTTTTGTGTTTAAATGAAAATTACTTAAGAGTGATCTTAGCGCCAACTTCCTCAAGCTTCTTCTTGATATCCTCAGCTTCTTCCTTGGCTGCTGCTTCCTTAACAACCTTAGGTGCGCCCTCAACGAGCTCCTTAGCTTCCTTCAGACCAAGACCGGTGATCTCGCGAACAACCTTGATAACCTTGATCTTCTCAGCTCCAACCTCGGTCAACTCAACGTCGAACTCAGTCTTCTCCTCAACCTCTGCTACAGGACCTGCTGCTGCAACTACAACGCCTGCTGCTGCGGATACACCAAACTCCTCCTCGCAAGCCTTAACAAGATCATTCAACTCTAATACGGACAGCTCTTTGATAGCGTCCAGGATTTCCTGTGTAGACAACTTTGCCATTTTCATTACCTCCATTAATGATATATGTTTACTTTTCGGCGATCACGCCACAACTAACGACCCTTCCGGGTCAGTACCGGCTCCCGCTCTTATGCCTCTGCGGGTGCTTCGTCCTTTTCCGCGATCTGCTTTACGACACGAGCGAAGTTCGTGATCGGGCTCTGGATAGAGCCAAGCAGTTTGGAAAGTAATTCTTCTCTCGAAGGAATGCTTGCGATCGCAGTGATCCCTGCCGCATCATAAACCGTACCCTCTACGATACCGGCCTTGATCTCAAGCTTGGGAGCGGTCTTCGCAAACTTAGCCAGCTCTCTTGCGGGAGCGGTGGCATCCGTCTTGGAAACCGCGATCGCGCTGGGTCCCTCCAGATACTGATCCAACTGCGCGTTATCCGTACCCTCGAAAGCGAATCTCAAGATCGGAAGAGCACACGTCTGAACTCC
>CALDIE010000242.1 GCA_937901625.1 uncultured Lachnospiraceae bacterium | reverse complement strand
ATCATCGGCCTTTTCGATCAATTCTCTGGCATTGCGCCTTACCGTATCGGTGATCTCATCGCCGCCAAGCATACGTCCGACTTCTTCCACGCGCTCAATATCATCGAGTTCGCGGATCCTTGTCTCCGTCTTGCCGTCCACCTCGGCTTTGGAGATCACAAAATGTTGATCCGCCATGGCCGCGATCTGCGGAAGGTGCGTGATGCAGATGACCTGGTGATCTTTTCCGAGGGACGCCATCTTCTCCGACACCATCCACGCCGTCTTTCCGCTGATACCGGTGTCGATCTCATCAAAGATCAGCGTATCGATCTCGTCTTTTCTGGCAAAAACACTCTTTAATGCCAGCATAATTCTGGATAACTCACCGCCACTGGCCACTTCACTTAACGGTCGCTTCTCTTCTCCGGGATTTAAGGAGATAAGGAATTCTACCTCGTCGTATCCGTCAAAGCCGTACTCATCCTTTTTCATCACCCGTATTTCAAAGGCGACCTTCAGGAAATTCAGATCCATCAAAACCGTTGTGATCTCTTTTTCCAGCGCCTTTGCCTGCTTTACGCGTTCCTTGTGTAACTCCGCACAGACCCGCTCCAACTGCTCTGACGTCGTCCTTAACTGCCCCTGCAAAAGTCCGAGCGTGGCGTCCAGATCCTCCAGTTCCGCAGCCTCGTTCTTTCGCTTCTCGCAATAATCCAAAACCGCCTCTATGCTTCCTCCATACTTTAACATCAGTCTGCGAAGGAGATCCAGTCTGGTCTCGATCTCCTCGTACTCGTTCGGGTCAAAGGAGGACGATTCCAGATAATCCTCCACTTCTCTGCGGATGCTTCGCAGCATATCTTCCGCCGTAGCCAACGAGGATGCGCTCTCTGCAAGGTCGGGATCCAATGTGGCTGCCCCATCCAACTCTCCGGCCGCTCTGCCGACGCGGTCCAATACGCCGCCGTTATTATCCTCAAAGATCTCCATAACATTGCGAAGACTATCAGCGATCTTTTTAAAATTATCCATCTTGCGTCTTTTGGTTTCAAGTTCCTGCTCTTCCCCGGGGAGCGGCGCCGCAGCCTCGATCTCATCAATCTCGTATTTCGCCAGGGACAACTCTCTGACCCTTCCGGCATCTTCCATGGTCAGTTTATCGATCCGCTCCTTTAACCCGAGATACTCCCGATACAGGATTGCCGTCTCCGTAAGCCGGGCATTGTGTTTTTCCCCACAGTAGGCATCCAGCATCTGCCGGTGCTTGGAGTTTTTCAAAAGGGACTGATGCTCATGCTGACCGTGAATATCGATCAAAAGCGCCGCCAGGTCCTTGGCCTGCCTGGCTGTGACCGTCTCACCGCACACCTTGAGCACACTTCTACCAGGCATGATCTTTCTGCATAAGATCAGGGTTCCGTCCTCCTCGATCGGAAGATCCATCGCCCGGACAGCCTCCCTCTCGCTTTCCTTCTCCAGGAAAAACACCAACTCTACCAGCGCGTATTCCGCGCCCTGCCGGATCACATCCTTATCCACTTTTGCCCCGAGGGCATACCCGATGGATCCGATGATCACCGACTTGCCGGCACCGGTCTCACCGGAAAGTATCGTCAATCCTTCACCGAAGTTGACCTCCGCTTCCCTGACCACTGCCAAATTTTTTACCATTAAACTTTGCAACATATATTATTATTACCCTCCATTATCTTTCGGGCCTTCTCAGACATAAAGTGACACCGGGACGTACCTACTGTCACGCTTTTAGTGTGACAGTAGGTACGTCCCGGTGTCACACGGTGTCACAGGATTTTGTGGTGGAGGACTTCGAGGAAGTTCTGCTCCTTGAGTTTGATGATCTTGGTGATGCGCTTAGCGCCGGAGATCGTGACGTAATCCTTGGGATTGAGGATCATCTCGCGGTAGCCGTCAAAGTAGACACCGACATCGACGGGACGATGACCACGGTTTTCGAGGATCTCGACTTTGATCTCATCCTTCGGACGCAGGATAATGCTTCTGGAATTTAAGGTGTGAGGGCTGACCGGCGTAAGCACAATGACCTCTGCCATGGGGTCCACGATGGAGCCGCCGGCAGACATATTATATCCGGTAGAACCGGTCGGCGTACTGATGATGATACCGTCGGCAAAGAAATCCGTCAGTGCCATTCCGTTGACGTACACACGATATCCGACCACCTGGAGATCACCGCGTCGGGTAAGTACCACGTCGTTTAAAGCCAGGCATTCCGATGAGGTAAAGTTTCCGCGGGTCACGGTTCCTCGAACCATCATACGATCCTCTGTGATATAACGGTCTTCGATCAGAGCATCCAACGCCTCGTCAATACCTTCGAGTTCCACCTCCGCAAGATATCCGATGTTGCCGAGGTTTACGCCAATGATCGGATATTCATGAGGCTGAATCCTTTTGGCCGCGCTTAAAAGAGACCCGTCGCCACCGAGCACGATGATGCCCTCGGTCTCTTCGGGAATATCCCAGTCATCGTTGCAGATATCAAATACGGGTATCACCGAATCCGGAAGACGCTGCATGATCCTGTACCGGATATCTTCCGCTACTTTGTGCTGCTCATCCTTCAGACAATTGGTTATGATACTTATCTTTTTCATAATGTGCCATGCGCCCTTTCCACCACATCTTCTGCGGTATGCTTGATACTGTCCTGCGTTACTGCCTCATTTCTCTTAACGATCCAAACCAGATATTCTATATTTCCCTCAGGTCCTCTGATGGGTGAATGTTCCAAGTGCATTACGTTAAATCCGATCAAATCCGCATAGTCTATGATCTTACGGATCACTTCTTCATGTGTCTGCTTCTCCCTGACGACACCGTTTTTGCCGACTTTCTCGACAACCGTCTGTCTGAACTGGGGATAACGGGAAAAACAGAAATCATGTCGTTCGCATTGACCTCCGAGTCCAGCGAACTGTATTACAAGGAAAGCGAGAAGGCGCTTAAAAAGGCGGCGCCGATCATTGACTATATAACCTTTCCGATCGGTTCAAACGAGGGGCAGCCGATCTTGGATGGAGTGCCCAGACCCGATATGGGGGGCCTCAACAGCCCGATGTTGAGACCCTCCTG
>CALDIE010000241.1 GCA_937901625.1 uncultured Lachnospiraceae bacterium | reverse complement strand
CAATATACATAAGCCGATACCAAAGAGGCGGAAGTCATCGACACAAGATTCTTACGGTAATCCGCCTTTCCTACCGTTTCATCGGATGCGGAAAGATTGACGATGATCTGCGCTCCGGCTAAAGCCATCTGTTTGGATGGCGGATCCGGTACCCAGAGATCTTCACAGATCTCGCATCCCACACAGAGTCCTTCCGGATGGTTCCCCTCAAAGAGAAGTCCGGCGCCAAAAGGAACCTTCTCTCCGTCAAATTCAACCGTCACCACATCCTTGGATCCCGGAGCAAAATAGCGATATTCATAAAACTCACCGTAATTGGGGATATTCTGCTTCGGTACAAAGCCTAAGATCCTGCCGTTTTTAAGAACCGCAGCCACGTTGTAAAGTTTATTATCTTTTTCAAGCGGAAGACCCACAAACAACAGCGCGTTCCAACCGGCTGTCTGTCTGAGCACCGTTCGCAGGGCTTCTTTCACTCTGACCAGCAATGCATCCTGCAAAAAGAGATCGTTGCAGGTGTACGCGCTTAATACAAGCTCCGGAAATACGATAATGTTTGCCCCGCGCAACAAAGCCTCGCGACCGTATTTCAAAACTGCTGCGGCATTGTACTCCGGATCGGCCACCTTTATCTTAGGCGTTACCGCCGCCACTTTGATATATCCGTGTTTCATACGCTCCTCCAAACATTGTCTTTCCCAACGCTTTCGGGAAAGTCCCTCCGTTTACCTGGCTTCTTTTAAGATCTCCTGTAACTGTTCCACCGTAAAGTAGTAAAAGCGGTTACAGAAATCACAGTGAACTTCGATCGTCTCTTTGTCGTCGATCATCGCCCGGATTTCTTCCTTACCGAGACTCGTCAAAGCCCGACGGATCCTGTCTTCGCTGCAATCGCACACATATGCCGGGATGATCGTATCGGCGATCTCTCCCCCAAGACCTTCCGTTAAGACGGCAAAGATATCCTGCGCTCTCTTTCCCTCTTCAAACAGGCTTGTCACGCTCTGTATCTGTCCAAGATTCTTCTCCACCTGTGTGATCACTTCATCCGCTGCGTCCGGCATCAGCTGGATGATAAAACCTCCGGCCTGCCGGATACTGTAATCCGTATCTACCAAAACTCCGAGTCCAACGGCGGAAGGGATCTGTTCCGACGCCGTAAAGTAATAGGTCAGATCATCCCCGATCTCGCCTGTCTGTAACGGCGTTGTCCCGACATAAGGTTCCTTTAATCCAAGATCCTTCACCACGGTAAGCGTACCGCTTCCGATCGCAGCGGAAACATCCAGTTTTCCGTTTGGTTTTAAAGGTATATCGATCGTCTTATCCGAGACATATCCCTTTACCTGCGCCTTTGCATTGGCGGTTACCGTCATTTTCCGCAAAGGTCCGTCTCCCTCTATGATCAGGGAAAGCTTTTCCTCTTCCCCTTTCTGCATATATCCCATCATTGCCCCGGCGGTCAAAAGACGGCCAAGTGCCGCACTTACCACAGGCGACGTCTTATGATAGTCAAACGCCTGCTGCACCAGATCCTTTGTCATGGCAACAAAGACACGCACCTGCGCGTCCGCCGCCGTTCCGCGAACGATCACATCGCTCATATACTAATCCTCCGCTGCCTTTTCGTTTTCTATTTCTTTTTAGCCACAATCGTGATCCTCTCCGAGGATCCGTCGATCCCGCTCATCCGGTCGGTATCAAATACTTCCAATATCTCAAATCCGCTTTTTTTAAGGAGCTCTTCCATCTCAACAGCCTCATAGCCACGCTGTCGATGGCACTCTTCAAAGCGTCTGAAAAGGTCACCCTTTTCCTTTACAAAGAAGGTGAGATCGTATTCGTTGATCCCGCTTTCCTCCTCATAATAATTATCCCAGATAAAACTGCATTCCTCCCGGTTCTCCGCGATCACTGTATCCCCGATCACATCCCTGTACTTATGAACCGTATTGAAATCAAAGAGAAAGATCCCGCCCGGATCCAGGAAGAGGTGGGCTCTGTCAAAAGTTAAACCAAGATCCTCTTTCGTCAGGAGGTAGTTTACGCAATCGCATACGGACACAACCGCCCGTACCGTCCCGTAGAGATCAAGATTTCGCATATCCTGACAGATGTAGAGGATGTCCGGATCTGCCACATCCTTTTTCCGGGATGCGATGCTTAACATCTCCGCTGAGAGATCCACACCGATCATATCATATCCCCGCATAGCCAGTCGCTTTGTCATGCACCCTGTACCGCAGCCAAGATCCAGTACGGTCCCGTCATCGATCCCATACTTTTTAAGCCGGTTTAAAATATACTCCGCCCAACAATCATACGGCGTTTCATCCATAAAGATATCGTAGACAGCAGCAAAATCCCCGTACGCGTTTTCCCGGTCTTCATATTCCCGATCCTCACATTTCCGGTCTTCGCATTCCCGGTCTTCGCATTCCCGGTCTTCATCTCCCCATTTAAATTCCTCAGACATATCACTTCCTCCCCTCTTACACTGCCGTTTCATTTTTACCGATCGCTTTTACGCGATCCCAAATAACGCTCCAAAGCCCAAGGTACAAAGAAGGCCTACGATGATCCCGGCCAAAGCAACGCCAAGCATCACTGCCAAAATACTCTTCTTAAAGCCCATATCGAGGATACTGGCTGCTAAGGTTCCCGTCCATGCTCCCGTTCCCGGAAGCGGAATACCAACAAACAAAAGCAATGCCACAAACAAACCTCTCCCTGCTTTTTCCTGCAGTTTTTCTCCGCCCTTATGGCCTTTTTCAAGGCAGAAGGTAAAGAACTTGCCGATCACAGGCTTATCCGCGCCCCACTCCAGTACTTTTCTCGCAAAAAAGTAAATGATGGGAACCGGAAGCATATTTCCGATCACGATGGCAATATATCCGATCAGAAGGTTAAACTCCGGATTGGCCGCGTTGATCCCGTACATGATGGGAATAGCTCCTCTTAATTCGATAAGGGGTACCATGGAAACAAAAAATACGATCAGATAATTCAGTAACATTACAGACTGTTCCTCTCTTTCAAGATTTCTTTTAAGGCGTCGATCAGTATATCCGCCTCATCCTCCGTTCCCACGGTGATCCTTAAGTAATTATCAATCCCGGGGGTGTTAAAGTAGCGTACAAAGATATGTTTTTCCTTAAGCGCCCCGTAGATTTCCGAAGCCGGAAGGCTCCTATGTGTGGCAAAGATAAAATTGCTCTGCGCATCCGGGAAGGAAAAACCGATCTGCACCAGTTCCTGTTTCATGCGTTCCCTGGTCGCGCGGATCTTTGAAAGGGTCTCTTTAAAATAAGCATCATCCTTCACCGCCTCGACGCCAAGCAAAAGGGACGGCCGGTTCATCGTATAGGAATTGACCGAGAATTTTACGTCATTTAAATATTTGATCAGCCGCTCATTACCGATGGCATAACCGATACGCATTCCGGCCATGGCTCTGGATTTTGAAAACGTCCTGACGACCAGGAGATTTTCGTATCGATCGATCAGCGGCAGCGCGCTGCTGCCCTCATCCGCAAAATCAATATACGCCTCATCGACGATCACCACGCTGTCTTTATTTACCCTGATGATCTCTTCAACAACCGACAGCGGCTCCAGCAGTCCGGTCGGCGCATTCGGATTCGGGAAGATAACTCCTCCGTTAGCGTAAGTATAATCCGAAGCCTTTATGTGAAAATCCTTATCCAGCGCTTTTGTTTCATAGGGGATACCGTAGACCTGCGCCCATACCGGATAAAAAGAATATGTGATATCCGGGAAAAAGATCTTTTCCCCGGAGGAGAAAAAAGTTAAAAACGCCATCGCGATCACATCATCGGATCCGACGCCCACAAAGACCTGTGACGGCTTTACCTTGTAATAGTCTGCCAGGCTCTCCACCAGATCATCCGCTCCGGGTGCCGGATATAAACGAAAATCCTCATAGCTCATTTCCTTTAACATCCGCTCCACGCCGGGTGCCGGCGGATAGGGGCATTCATTGGTATTTAACTTTACCATATCTTTAAATTTCGGCTGATCCCCCGGTACATAGGGAACCACTTTTTTTACTCGCTCTTCCCAGCTCACATTCTTACCTCCGGTTTATTCCTCTGTTTTAGTATTTTCCTCTGCGGCTTTTTCCTTCTCTTCAATGGTTTTGGCTGCCTCTTCCTGTTCTGTTTTCTTTACATCCTCCAGTTCTTTAAGCCGCTGCTGCTTTATCTTCTTTTCCTCTTCGTTTTTGATCGTACTCTCAAGTGCCTTTTCAAACTTATCCTCATACTCGGTCTCGTAATCAAAGATGTAGGTTTCATAGGCGTTGATGATCAGTGTTTTCTGATATACGGAAAGCCTCTTATACTCTCTCCCGTAAGACATGTGTACATGCCCGTGCATAAAGTATCTGGGAGAATAGCGATCCAAAAGAGTCCTGAAAGCCTTAAACCCGACATGCGGCAGGTCTTTTCCGTCATTGACTTCAAAGGCCGGCGAGTGGGTTACCAGGATATCAAAGCCCCTGTGCCGCAGGATCTTTAATCCCAGTTTCCAGACTTTGAAATCCATCTCTCTCTGGGAATACTGGTTATCGCCCGCTTTATAGCGCATGGAACCGCCGATCCCCAGGATCCTCACCCCGTCGTGTACATAAATATCATCCTCTATACAAATGCAGCCGTCGGGCGGGATCTTTGAATACTTATCATCATGATTTCCCCGCACATATAAAACCGGCGCATGTGTAAAAGTACACAAAAAGGACAGGTAGCGGGGATCCAGATCCCCGCAGGATATGATCAGATCGATCCCGTCTAACTTTCCGGGCTGATAATAATCCCACAAACTCTTTGATTCTTTGTCTGCTATGGCCAATATCCTCATCGAACTCGCTCCCGAATATCTTAATGATAATTACCCTCTTAATCAATCCGCATCCGTCTTTACACCCTGGATCTTTACCAATCCCAGCGCATCCTCTTTTAACTCCGAAATTTCCGGTATATACCCCTCGATATTTTCAAGCAGCCAGTCTATGTCCACACACTCCTGCGGAGATAAAACCTGTCCGTCCACACAGCGAAGCATCCCATCCTGTGAATACATCGGTCCGGTAAACGGACTGATCTCCATGGATTTGATCCCGGCCCGCAGATTACGCAGGAGCCGGACGGCTCCCGCAGGCAGGTTTCTGGAATAGATGACATCGACTGCCTCGGAGGACATGCCCCAGAAATAATTCAAACCCTGCTGTCCCGCAACCGTATCATCATTCTTGTAAGCGCCGCGCATCACGGAACGGATGATCTCCTCATAAAGCTTTCCCCAATGTCTTACCGGCATCGCCAGATTCGTATGGGATCCGTCATCATTTAACATAAAGAGCCCGAACTCTTTGCCGGACGCACGAGTGGCATTCATATCTCTGCCGGATATCAGTGTTACATGCTTTTTTTTGAATTCCTCTTCCGCGTCACGGTTTTTGATCTGCGTCCATTCCAGTACCACCTTCGCCTGCGGGTTGGTCATCTGTACGCCCAGCGCAAAGGCATTGATTTCCGCCGTCGTCCCGTGGATCGGGTAATCGGAGAGATATCCGATCGTTCCCTCTTTTAAGATCGAACCCGCGATCGCGCCGCTGATAAACTTTGCCTCATACATTCTCAGATAGTAGGAGCGGATCATCTTGTGGTTAATATTCATGGAGCAGTTTAAAATATTTACATCCGGATGGTTGATAGCCGCCTTAAGCGCAGGGGAGGCTAACTTGGGCGATGTGGCAAAGATCACACGGTTGCCGTCACTGATCGCTTTTTCAAACACTTCATCCGCTTCACTGACATCCACCTGTTCAAAAGCACAGGTGTCGATCTTGTCTCCAAAGACATCCTGTATGTATTTTCGCCCGAGTTCGTGACTGTATGTCCATGCGGACGTCTGTACACTCCTATCATGGATAAACGCGATCTTTATCTTCGGAGTTCCCACCGGGAACAGGTTCATCAACGATGTCTTCTGGGATTCCGGTGTGGGATTTAAGATCAGGCGTACCTGATCGGGTTTTGCCGCCACTAAAAGCTCATTCCAGACTCTTGCGATGTCCTTACGGATCTCTGTCTGGGACTTCGTCTGCGCTTCCTTATAGCCGAATATCTCCAGATAAACACAGGCGGCATCACCGCTCGTGATACTGACCTTATTCTGTGCCCTGGCTAGGAACTCTTTCTCAAAGAAGGTGAAGAAAGCACGAAACTCCAGTTCCTGATCCTTATCCCATTTTTCGATGTCCTCTCCGTATGTCACCTCCAAAAGGCGCTTAAAATTGCCTTCCTCAGACATATAGAGATAATTGATCCCTGTCTTATCATAAAAATCCAGGAATTCAAAATAAATCCTGTTCTCCGTATCATCGATCTTCTTGGGAACCATACGTACCACTGTTCCCTCTATGCTGACCGCATCCATAAATTTTAAAACGGAAACCCGCTTATTTCCCTCCATTACGTAGAACTTGTTGTTAAATTCATACGCCTTGATGGGGTCACGCAACCCTTCCTCTTCCAGACTGTCATAGAGTGTTCCCCATTTCTGGGCAAACTCCGAATCCTGTTCCAGGATGGGCATAAAGTTACTTGCAAATGCCGTTGTACGACCGGAACTGTATGTTCCGACGATCGACTTAATAGGGATCTCCACCAGCCCTAACGATACCTGATAATCGATCTCCACATGTGAGATCAGCTCATCGAGAACGGGAAGATAGGGATACAAACCCTTTGACACATTTGCCCTGTAATCTTTTTCGCCTGATTTTAAGGCTTTCGCATAATCTGTAATTGCCATAATTCCCTCCAAACTCAGCACGACCTCCGGCACCCGCCGAAGCACTGTTTTGCAGACTTATCATTTTTAACCTTAAATGTTAATTATATCACCGGGTACTTCCTATGACAAGAAACCGACGAGTATGCTAAAGGCGTTAGCACCCATGTGGAAAGCCAGTGCCATCCACCAGGTAGACCGGCCGACTCTTAAATATCCCATGATCAATCCCATAAGCAGCGCATAGACCATCTGAACCGGATTGATATGATACAGAGCAAAGACGACCGAAGAGAGGATCACTGCTGCCGTTTTCCCCCATACAGTCTCAATCCTTGCGCAGACGATCCCTCGAAAGACGATCTCCTCCATAAGCGGTGCCACGATCACATAGGCAAGTACCGCGATCAAGGGATGTATATCCCCCTGAAATGACGCGCTCTTTAAGTACTCCAAACCTACGCCGGTAGTCCTGACCACCGCAAAGATCAGCCTGTTTAGTCCGACGGCCAGTCCTCCCGCCGCAACAAAGATGGCAAGGAAAGTCAGAATCCCGCGTTTTCCCAAAAGAGGCAGCCGCGCAGGAAAGATATTCTCCTTACGGTATCGCAAGAATATAAAAATCCCGCACCAGGTCATGGATACCATTGTCGCAAAGGTCTGCATCATACCGGAAAGCTCGCCCTCCTCTGTAACCTGCCCCGTTATGATCAAAACCACAGAACAGATAACCTGAATTCCTATATAGAGGATCATGAAAAACAGGATCGGTCCGAAGACGTATCCCGCCTGTCCCAAAACCGAACGTTTCGAATTATCATTTTCAACCACCGGATCATCTTTTTTATTCTTTCCCATACTGCTCATCCTAAGGATCTGTTCATAATCATTCTTAAATCTGCCGATACACAAAAAAAGGATACTGAGAAAACAGCTCCCTTGACAATTTATTTTAATACATCTATATTATTCCTTGCAATCAAATAATGATGCTAGGGGTGCAGATGCTGAGACTGGTCTTAAACCTGTTAAACGGTAAAGATCGAACCCTCACTACTTGAACCGGATAATACCGGCGTAAGGAAGCAATGATCGTTTTCTCAGACTATGCCCTTCTTGCGTTATGTTATTCAAGGAGGTTTTTTTATGTCTACTTTTATCACAAAAGTCGGAGAAGGTTCCGACGCTTACTTCGAACTTACTCAAACGGGTATATTTGTAAGTATCATCCTGATCTTTTTGCTGATCGTCACCGTGGCAATGCTTAAGAGTGCCCCCGTCAACGAGGAAGGAGAGGTCGTTCCCAAAAAGAAGATCTTCAATGTTAAGCAGCTCGTCTTTTCCGCTGTATCTCTCGCGCTTGCCTTTGCGCTTTCCTATGTAAAGATCTTCCGTATGCCCTGGGGCGGTTCCGTTACTCTCTGCTCCATGTTATTCGTGACCATCATCGGATACTGGTACGGTCCCACCATAGGATTGATCAGCGCTTTTGCTTACGGCCTGCTTCAGTTTGTTCAGGGAGGAAGTTCCTATATGCTTTCCTTAAATCAGGTAGCCATGGACTATATCGTCGCATTCGCGGCTCTCGGTCTTTCCGGATTCTTCTCCAGGAAGAAAAACGGTCTTCTGACCGGTTACCTTGTTGGTATCTTCTTCCGCGGTCTTTTCCACAGTATCGGCGGATACCTCTACTGGATGGACTATATGCCGGAGAACTTCCCTCAGTCCCTTGCCTGGATCTACCCTGTTGCATATAACTACGCTTATATCATCGCGGAAGGTATCATCACCGTGATCATCATCTCTCTTCCTCCTGTAAAGAAGGCACTTACAAAGGTTAAGGAGATGGCACTTTCTTAGGATCTGTTCATAAATACCTGCAGATCTGCTCTTATATACACTTACCCGGATACAGAGTCCCTATACAAGGTACAGAGATCCATATACAACGCGTAATACTGCCTTATATAAAAAGGATCCTCGCCGATCATAACGCGGATCCTTTTTTATCGTTTTTTCATTGATCTTCCGGCGCGGATCCCGCTACATTTACTGGCGGTCCTGCTTATCGGAATGGTTTCCCTGAAACAGCTTCTTAAACTTTCCGCCGAAGCCGCCATTGTTTGCGGTGGAAGGTTTTTCTTCCACGGCTACGGGTTTCCTGTGTTCCTCTTTCATCTCCGCAGGCTTTGCCGGATTAAGCGGTTCTTCCTTCTTATCGGTCACATCCTTATCGGCAGCATTGCCGGAAACAGTTTCTTCTTTCTCCGGAACACTTTCTCCTAAAGGTTTTTCCCCGGAAGATTTTTCTTCGGTGGTCTTTTCCCCGGAGATTTTATTTTCTTTCGTCACGCCATCTACTGTCGCGTCTTTTGTATCCTTTGCGTCCTCAGCCTTTGCTGTGTTTTCCTTAGCCACATCTTGTGCCGGCGCATCTTCTTTTAACGCTCCGTCTTTCAGCCCATCGGCTTTTGCCGTTTCCGCATTCGGGTTCTTTGCGTCGGACTCTTCATTCTTATCAAAGATCGACGCGGGCTCTTCCGGTTTCTTGTCAAAGATCGACGCAGGCTCTTCCGGTTTCTTGTCAAGGTTTGGCGCAGGCACAGTTTCCGTCAGGTCAGCACGCATCGACTGAGCAAGTCTCTGGAGCTGCTCCTGCGGCGACAATACCTTGATCTGCTGCTGCGCACGCCTGATCTGCTGCCGCTGTGTCGGCTTCGGCGCGGTCTGTGAAGTTAACGGCTTTTGCGCCGGGCGCTGCAACGGCAAAATTGCAGGTTGTTTTACCGTAGTGCCCTTATGCTGCAACGGCAGCATTACCGGCATCTGTGCCACACTGGTATGGCTGA
>CALDIE010000240.1 GCA_937901625.1 uncultured Lachnospiraceae bacterium | reverse complement strand
CTCTTCCGATCTATGACCGTAAGCACAGCGCCATTACGGAGTATGATTTTTCCAAGGTGGATTTAGACGCCCTTCTTGAGAATTTTACCTGGCTTCACATGAGCGGCATTACGCCGGCGCTTGGCAATAACTGTAAGAAACTGGTGTTGGATATGATCGTAAAGGCCAAGGAAAAGGGTCTTACGGTAAGTTTTGACGGCAATTTCCGCAGTACCCTATGGAGCTGGGAAGAGGCAAGAGATTTCTGCACGCAGTGCCTCCCGTATGTGGATGTCCTGTTGGGGATCGAGCCCTACCATCTCTGGAGAGAGGAAGCCGATCACGCGAAGGGCGATTACAAAGACGGGATTCCCCTGCAGCCGACCTATGAGCAGCAGGATGAGATCTTCCGTGCCTTTGTGGAGCGCTATCCCAATATCAAATGTATCGCCAGACATGTCCGCTATGCGCACAGCGGCAGTGAGAACAGTTTAAAGGCGTATATGTGGTACGAGGGACATACCTTTGAGAGTAAGCTCTTTACCTTTAATATCTTAGACCGTGTCGGCGGCGGCGATGCCTTTGCGTCCGGTCTGATCTATGCTATCATGCACGACTACAAACCCATGGATATGGTGAACTTTGCGGTGGCAAGCAGCGCGATCAAACATACGATCCATGGGGATGCTAATATCACGGATGATGAGCAGACGATCCGGAATCTGATGAATATGAATTATGATATCAAGAGATAGGGAGTCTGTGGGTCATGAGTCGCTTTGACAGTTTCAAAAAAGGCGTGATGGGAGGTATTCCCATCGCGCTTGGTTATCTTGCGGTTTCATTTTCACTCGGATTACAGGCCAGACAGGCCGGCATGGACGTTTGGGCGGCCGTGGTGATGTCGCTTACCAATCTTACTTCGGCCGGTGAATTCGCGGCACTTACGATCATCGCTTCCGGTGCGGGTTATCTTGAACTGGCGCTTTCGCAGGTGGTGATCAATCTCCGGTATATGCTGATGAGCTTTGCGCTCTCCCAGAAGGTTGCCCCGGAGACCGGGATCCTTCATCGGATGGGGATCGCCTTTGGAGTGACGGATGAGATCTTTGGTATATCGATTGCACAAGAGGGGAAGTTAAGTCCCTTCTTTTCTTATGGTGCCATGGCAGTGGCGGTACCTGGCTGGACGATCGGCACCGGTCTTGGGGTGATCTTTGGAAACATCCTTCCGGCGGTTGTGGTGGATGCGTTAAATCTCGCCTTATACAGTATGTTTATCGCTATCTTCCTGCCTCCGGCGAAAAAGGACAGAGCCGTAGCGGTAAGCGTGATCACGGCCATGCTTTTAAGCACTCTCTTTACATATGCTCCGTACTTACGGGAAATCTCGCCCGGAATGAGGACCATCATTCTCACGGTGGCAATATCGTTTGCGGCAGCCGTCTTCTTCCCGATCGCCGATCCGGAGGATGCTTCGGACGAGCGAAAGAGTACAGGAGGTGCGTCATGAGCCATATTATTTATATGTATATTCTCGTCATGGCTGTGGTGACCTATTTGATCAGGATGTTACCCTTAACGCTTTTACGTAAAGAGATCCGCAACCGGACACTTAAGTCGTTTTTATATTATGTTCCGTACGTTACCTTGGCGGTGATGACATTCCCCGCGATCCTTACGTCAGGGGAGTTGTTTTTGCCGGGACTGGCCGGTTTTATCACAGCGTTGATCCTCTCCTGGAAAGGAAAGAGTCTGATCGTGGTTGCAGCCGTTTCCTGTCTGGTCGTATACTTAACAGAGAGCCTGTTGATGTTTACGGGCATCCTGATCTAGCGCGGATATTTATCCGGGCAGGTGCTTTATGAAGCACCTGCCTTTTTTGTCGGCGGGTGGTTTACGGAGGAATGGTTTTGGGATATAATAAGGCGGGCTTGAGTTTAGGAGATTTTTTATGTCTAAGGAAGCAAAAAGAGCTTTAGTGGTACACGGCAGCATCCTTGCTATGGCCGGTATCATATCGAAGATCATCGGGTTTATCTACAGGGTCCCGATGGCGAATATGATGGGGAACACCGGTAACGGTCTGTACTCTGTCTCTTTTGGTATTTATAATATCGCGTTGACGCTCTCCTCCTACAGTATGCCGCTTGCGGTATCCAAGCTGATGTCTTCAAGGCTGGCGAAGGGACAGGAGAGGTCTGCTTATAAGGTTTTTCGTGATGCACAGATCTTTGCGTTGGTAACGAGCAGTATCGCTTTTCTGGTACTGTTTTTCGGTGCGGATTTTTTTGCGGCATTGTATCGTAAGGAAGGTCTGGTGAGGCCCTTAAAGGTACTGGCACCTACCTGCTTTGTGGTTGGTATGCTAGGCGTCTGTCGCGGATACTACCAGGGACACCGGAACATGGTTCCGACGGCGGTATCTCAGGTGGTGGAGCAGATTGTTAATGCCGTTGTCAGTGTTTTGGCTGTCAGTGTGATCAGCAAGGGATTACGGACGGAGCGTGGGATAGCCTATGCCGATGAAGCGGCTTCCTTTACCGCCATGGGAGGAACCATCGGAACCCTTGCCGGCGCGATCGCGGCGATATGTATGTTTGGTCTGCTCTTTTTAAAGACCAGAAAGCAGCGTAAGGCGGATTACGACGCGGCAACGGATACGCCCGAGGATAACTCTGTGATCTTTAAGGCGATCCTTTTAACGGTGATCCCCGTTATCCTAAGCCAGACGGTATACCAGATCGGATATACGATCGATGATATGATCTTTGGCAATCTGATGGCATCAAAGGGGTATATAGAGGAAGAGGTGACAAGCCTCCAGGGCGTATTTAATACACAATACAACCAGATGATCAATCTCCCTGTAGCGATCGCGACAGCGATGGCATCGGCTACGATCCCGAGTGTTGTGGCGGCTTATACCCTGGGAGAGACCGGGACATTAAAGAGAAATATTGACGCGGTCGTAAAGATCAATCTCCTGATCGCCATTCCGGCAGCCGTGGGTCTGGCGGTTTTGGCGGAGCCGATTATGGGTGTGTTGTTTCCGGGACTCGGTGAATATATGGATACCGCCGTGATGCTTTTGCGTACCGGTTCATCGGCCGTTGTATTTTACGCGATATCGACGATCACGACATCCATCCTTCAGGGATGCGATCATATGAGGATTCCGGTGATACACTCGGCTGTCTCGCTCGTCCTTCACATCATGATCGTGGATATATGTCTGTGGTATTTTGATATGTCCATATATGCGCTGATCATCGGAAATGTTACTTTTCCCCTGATCGTGGCAGTGTTAAACTGTGTAAGTGTAAATAAATACGTAGGGTATGTGATCCCGTTTAGGAAAGCTTTTTGGAAACCTTTATTGGCAGCGCTTGTTATGGGTGCGGCAGCTCTTGCGGTATATACAGGCTTAAAAGCCGTGATTCATTCCATGTTGATCCCGATGGTTGTGGCGGTGGTTGTGGCTGTGATCGTCTATGTAGTGATGCTCTTTGTGACTAAGGCACTATCTGCAGAGGAGATCAACGCCATTTTGGAGAGAAGAAAAAAGTAGCGGAAAGAGAGAAGGTCTGATGAAAGAGAATATTTTGATATTTTCGACAAAACGTCTGGCAGTAAGAAGATTTCGCGCGGAAGATGCAGAGCTTTTGTACCGGTATTCCGGAGAACCGGATAAAAAGGAAATCCCTACGGAAGTATATGACAGTTTAGAGGCCACAAAAAGAGAACTGGACCTTGTGATCGCCAATTACAGGATCATGCATTTCCCTTTTCGCTATGCGATCGTCTTAAAAGAAGAGAACCGTCTGATCGGTGACTTGAGTTTTAAGCGTTTGCCCGATTACAATACGCAGATCAACATAAAGATCGCTGATGAGTACCAGCGAAAAGGCTACGGTACGGAAGTGCTGAAGGCTTCGGCGGAATATGCCAAGGTGAGGCTCGGACTGGACAGAGTCTATGCCCTGGTCAAGGCGGACAATGCAGCGGGAAGAGGAATGGTTGAAAAGGCGGACTTTTTATTAGAAAAAGAGTTTGAGAAAGACTGGTTTGGAGTCAAGGCTCCGGTCTGCCGCTATATCATCTAAGGAGAAAACAGATGAGAGTGATGGATTTTAAGATGGAACGACAGGGGCTGTTATCGACGGGAGATGTCGTTGAGATAACGGAGGGCGTGTTGCCGAGCAGTTACTACTATACGATCAATCCCTCGTTGGCCATGTCCGGGAATTACCCGATGCGAATGCGCTTAAAGACCAGACAGGGCGTGGTGCAGACGATCGAGGAAACGCCCGGAGGATATTATGTGAAAGTGGAGTTTGACGAGGACGAACCCGATTAACAGGATATACAGGTCAAAAGATTTTTGAACCCGACATCAATAATGTGCGATCAATAAGAAAGAGAGGATACAGATATGGCAAAAGTAATCAGTACATCAAAGGCACCGGCAGCAATCGGACCGTATTCCCAGGGAATCGTGGCAGGAGGATTTTTGTTCGCGTCCGGACAGATCCCCATCAATCCCGAAACGGG
>CALDIE010000239.1 GCA_937901625.1 uncultured Lachnospiraceae bacterium | reverse complement strand
TTATTCTGCCACAGGTCCCGGCGCCGCTGCCAACGCCGCCGCTTCTGCCGCCGCCTGCGCCGCTGCCTGTGCTGCCGCAAAATCGGCCTGCACGCTTGCCGCTTCCGCCTGACACACGGAAATACTTCCGCTGGCGGCTGCCGCCATCATCCGGTTCGCGTAGTCGGCATTTGCCGATCCTACACCAACCACACAGGTCCTGGGGCTCATGGCGTAACTGCTGCTGTTGATCTCAACACGCTCTACTTCTACTCCGTTTTCGTATACCACTTTCCACAAGCGGGCTTTATAACCCGTATGCGGGCTTCCGCCTACAGACACGTAACCGGCCGGCTGTGAAGGATCCACCGTGATGATCTCCTGCACCGGGGTTTCGGAAAGCACTTCGCTGACAAACTCAAAGCTCCGTCCCGGATCCCGGCTCTCCACGCCGTAAATATTGAAGGTGATCTGCTTGCCGGAACAATACCCTTCGATATAGATCGGATAGTCCGTTGAGTTGATGAAACGGAAATCCTTACCGGAAGATTCGGCGATTGCCGCGTCTCCGGACTTCTGTACATAGGTAACCACCATGGAGTGGTTGTGGCGCTCTGTCACCTGGAGTTCCGCGCGAAGTACCGCATTGTACAAGGTGGAGGATACCTGGCAGATACCGCCGCCGAGACTCTCCACGACTTGCCCGTTTAAGTAGGAGCCTGCCAGATAATATCCATTGGCCGTACTGAACGGCTTGATGGCATTATAGGCGGAAAACTCTTCTCCGGGATAGAGCACTGTCCCGTTGATCAGTCTGCAGCCGTTTTCAACATTGGCGCTGCGGTTTGCCCCGGAAGTGGAATAGCTCGTGGTAAAGGTTCCCAGCAGATCATGGATCTGCCGCAGATCCTCTGCTGCCGCGTCCGGCTTTGTCTCTTCCACGACCAGGTCGATTTCCGAGATGCCGTTCAAATAATCATCGTAGAGTTCATCCTGCAGTCTTGTAACCGATGCCTCCACGTTTACGCCCATTCCGTCGCTTCCGTCGATCACGACAAAACTGCCGTTCTCCTTCTTCAATGTAGGGTTCTCTACCGGAATATCGTAGATACTGCAATAGTTTTCGATATAGGCGGTGATGGTCTCCTCGTCAAAAGATACCTCCAAAGGAAATTCCATACCGTTGTGAGCGATATCCTTTTCCAGCTTGTAGCGCTCAATGACATTTCCGGTGGCCGCTAAGGAAAGTGCCTCGTCCACCACGTCCGGATTGCCCCAGACGGGACCTAACTCACCGAAGGTCGCGTTCACCCGTTCATCCTGCGCGCACACCAGTGTCACCTGTGTGGAATACAATGTGGAAAGGTAGTTGTTAACGGCATCCTGCGCTTCCGCTGCCGTCATACCGGAAACATCTATATCGCCGATGCGTACACCGCTGTAGATCCGTCCGTCATCCAGACCCGCATGAAAGGAAGTCGGATCCACGATGGTGATATCCCGCGCACTGTCCGCCCGGGCATCCAGCGTAAAAAGAGCGAGCGCCGACACTGCCGAAAGCGCCGCCAGCCGCGCTGCCATCCTCTTTCTGTTTTTTTGATCAAAACTTTTCATTCAAGATTGCCTTCTTTTCTTCTTCTCCCTGCCGGTTTCTACTCAGGTCCCGATAAAAGCCGCAATCGTCGGTACGATCATCGCCAACACGAGAATGATGATCATAACGGTCGTCATCCATCTGCGGTTCTTGTTACTGTGCATATTAAACATGATTATCACTCCGTTTTGCTGTTACAACATCCGTTGGGGGCAAAAGACCTTTTGACCCTGACATCCTTAAATTATAGAAGAAAAATACAGTGTTTACAAGTCCGCCGGAAATTAAATATCACACCATTTTTCCGTTAAAACACAGATTCTTTTTGGCGGATTTTCTCAAGGGAGATTGCTGCGCCGGATTTGCTATGCGAAGCATTAACATCCTCTGCAAATCCGTGCGCATCCTGCCGGAGGCTTTCATCCCTGCAAAGCATTTTTGTCTCACAAAAACGAAGTTTCCTGTGAGATAAAAAACTCCCGCAGCGATCCGCCTCGGGAGTTTGTAATTTATATTTGTCAAGTCTGATAATCTGTCGTAACGGAATACTGTTCCGATGGTTTCTTACTTCTTTGCAGTCTTCTTGGCAGGTGCCTTCTTGGTTTCAGCCTTGGGAGCCTCTTCCTTCTTAACTTCTGCCTTTACGGTCTCTTCCTTCTTGGCAGGTGCCTTCTTTGCGGGTGCCTTCTTGGTTTCAGCCTTGGAAGCCTCTTCCTTCTTAACTTCTGCCTTTACGGTCTCTTCCTTCTTGGCGGGAGCCTTCTTTGCGGGAGCCTTCTTTACTTCTGCCTTGGGAGCCTCCTCTTTTTTAGCAGGTGCTTTCTTGGCGGGAGCCTTCTTAGCAGGTGCCTTCTTGAACAGATCTGCTACAACAGCAAGCTTGGAAACATCACCTACTGCATAAGCCTTGCCTTCATTGAAAGCATCTACCAGGTTGATCTTACCGGATACAATATCCTTAAGATCCTCGCCGGTAACATCGATCTTCGCATCATGATCATAATACTCGAACGGCTCAACCTTTAACTCGCCGTCCTTTAACGCTACATAGAACGCGCCTTCGCCCTCACCCTTGATATCAATCTGTACAGCAAACGGCTCAGCCTTGCTTACATCAGCCTTCGCCACGCCCTTTTTAACCAATGCAACAATCTCTTCGTAGGTCATTTTCACACTCTTCCTTTCTCGAATTCCGTTCCTAAAGCAAATTCGTAAATACTCATTTGACTTATCAGACGCTCAACTTTTTCATGTATACAACAAAATCATCCTTACAAATTCCATAGTATATAACAAAAAAATCAAGGTTTCCATTTGAAGTTTGTATAATATTTTTGCGACAAAAAACCGTTTTATGGCATTTTTAGACAAAAAAGAGACCTGTTTTGCCTATTTGTCAACGATTTGTTTGTGAATTGTTTGTGAATTTGAAATGCTTGTTTTTTCGAGGCTAAGGATCTGTTCGTAAATAAATCTTCACAATTGATTTGTTCAGATGCTCATCTGCCGCATCAGAAAGTGAGTATCCCGAGCGCCGTACGTAATACGGAGGACATATGATACTCCAGAAGAAACCAGCGTTCTTTGTACATGGGATAACGCTCTTTCGCAATCTCCAGCAGGGGATACGCGTAGTCATCGGTCTCCCGGATGTATTCGAGGATCTTCTCCCTGTCAAAGGCCTCGGCCATTTCCGATATATTGTTGCAGCGGTCAATGATCTTTACCGTGGTCGCGATCTCGTTTGTTGCAATCCCACTATAATAAGAAGTCGTCGACGCTTCGTACTCCTCTTCGCCTGCCTCTTCCTTCGTAAGAAGCCTGACCGCCTCTTTTACCTCATCCGTTACCGGGAGATCCTCCACTTCTTTGGGCGTATCCTCGACTACATCATGAAGGAGCGCCGCCGCAACGATCCCGTCATTTTCAAACCCCAAAGCGATCGCGTGACGGGCAACGGTCAGGGGATGGATGATATACGCTTCCGCCTCTCTGGCTTTGCGGATCTGGCCGCCATGCGCCTCCGTAGCAAAAGGAAGCGCTGCCAGTGTGTCGGACGCTCCTGCTTTTTCGGCCCATTGTTCAACCTCTCTGTAGAGAACCTTCCAGTCAAACCCGTATCCCATAAAATCCCCTTTTTTTACTTTTCTTCGTTCCTTCCTTTATCAATCGAGCTCGCTGATCGCTTCCATGATATCGTCGATGTCAAAGCCGTGCACCATGGCCGCCTCCTCCAGTGTCTCGCCCTGAGACGCCGGACAGGAGATGCAAAACATGCCCGCGCTCATTAAGACGCTGGCCACCATGGGTTTGATCATCATTGCCTCGCCCACGGTCATATCCTTGGTGATCTCTATCTTGCTCTCGTCGATCTCTTCGATCCCGGCTTCTTCGATCTCATTTTCTCCAATCTTGTTTTCTTCGATCTTGTTTTCCGCAGCATCGTTATTCCGCTTCCTGTTATTATCCCAAAACATACTCGTTGTACCTGCTTTCCCGTTGATGTGTGTATGTACGCGTGTTAGTGTGTATATGCTTTTGTGTATGCATTTGTGTGTTTGTCTGTTTTCTGTTTGTTTGTCTGTTTGTGTATGCTTTTGTTTATGCTTTTGACTATGTACGAATGTCGTTTCCGGCAACGCCTTCCGCTATGCAAAATGGTAGCACAGCGCCTTGCCGATAGCAAGTTTTTTTACTTTCAAACACACTATGATGTCAGGGTCGCAAAGTACCTTTTGACCCTGACATCACGCATTATAATAAGGAAAGAAAATTTCAGCCCGCGTCCCCTTTCGTTTGGTTGACCATAATATCAAAAATCGCCTGTTTACTAGGTTTTGTACATCATAAAGAACAATTTTAGAAGCCCTCGCTCATTGACATCAAACTGCCTTTAAAATATACTTTAATCAGACAAAGAGAACCACTCCGGTTCCCTTACAGCAGGCACCTTTCCCCGGTGCACGAAACCAATCAACCTTGGCTTATGCCAGCAAAAATATTTCAGAAAAGGAGAAAATCAAATGGCAGTTTTACAGAATGATGCATGGGATTCCTTTGAAGGAAGAATGTGGAGAGAAGAGTGCAACGTGCGCGACTTCATCCAGAAGAACTACACTCCGTACGACGGAGATGAGAGCTTCCTCGCTGATCCCACCGACGCAACAAACAAGTTGTGGGGAAGATTACAGGAGATCCAGAAGGCAGAGCGTGAAGCAGGCGGCGTACTTGAGTGCGAGACCGAGATCGTTTCCAGCCTTACCGCTTACGGCCCCGGCTACATCGACGAGAGCATGAAGGACCTTGAGAAGGTTGTAGGTCTTCAGACAGACAAGCCCTTAAAGAGAGCATTCATGCCTTACGGCGGTATCAAGATGGCTCAGCAGGCTGCAGGCCAGTACGGATATCAGGTAAACGAGAAATACGAGCAGATCTTTAATGAGTATCACAAGACTCACAACCAGGCAGTATTTGATGCTTACACCGATGAGATGAAGGTTGCTCGTCACACCCACATCGTAACAGGTCTTCCCGATACATACGGACGCGGACGTATCGTAGGTGACTACAGAAGAGTTGCCCTGTACGGTATCGACCAGCTGATCGCATGGAAGAAGGAAGATAAGAAGAACTGCGGATGCGGCATTATGACCGACGACATCATCCGCCAGAGAGAAGAGCTTTCCGAGCAGATCCGCGCGTTGGAAGGCATGAAGAAGATGGCTGAGATCTACGGTTTCGATATCTCCCAGCCCGCTAAGAACGCTAAGGAAGCATGCCAGTGGTTATACTTCGGTTATCTTTCCGCTATCAAGACTCAGAACGGTGCCGCAATGAGCGTTGGCCGTGTATCCACCTTCCTTGATATCTACATTGAGAGAGACTTAAAGAAGGGTATCCTTACAGAGTCCGAGGCACAGGAGCTGATCGACCACATGACCATGAAGTTCCGTATGGTTAAGTTTGCCCGTATCGAGTCTTACAACCAGTTGTTCTCCGGCGATCCGGTTTGGGCAACCCTGGAAGTAGCCGGTATCGGTATGGACGGACGTTCCATGGTTACCAAGAACGACTTCCGTTTCCTGCACACCCTCGAGAACATGGGACCTTCTCCCGAGCCGAACCTGACCGTTCTGTACTCCTCCAAGCTTCCTGAAGCCTTCAAGAAGTACGCTGCATGGATCTCTGTTCAGACAAGTTCCATCCAGTACGAGAACGATGATGTTATGAAGCCTGTATGGGGCGATGATTACTCCATCTGCTGCTGCGTATCCGCTACTCAGACCGGTAAGGAGATTCAGTTCTTCGGTGCAAGAGCAAACCTTGCAAAGGCTCTGCTGTATGCTATCAACGGCGGTAAGGATGAGAAGCACAAGGATAAGGCCGGCAAGCCTATGCAGTGCGGTCCCGAACTGGCTCCCATCACTTCCGAGTATCTTGACTATGATGAGGTTATGCACAAGTACGACATCATGCTGGATTGGTTGGCAAGCCTGTATGTAAATATCCTTGACCTGATCCACTACATGCACGACAAGTACTACTATGAGGCTGCTGAGATGGCTCTGATCGATACCGATGTAAGACGTACATTCGCTACCGGTATTGCGGGATTCTCTCACGTAATCGATTCCCTTTCCGCTATCAAGTACGCAAAGGTTAAGGTTATCCGTGATGAATTCGGTCTGGCTACAGGATTTGAGACAGAAGGCGAGTTCCCTAAGTATGGTAACGACGATGACAGAGCAGACGAGATCGGTGTATGGCTGTTAGACTCCTTCATCACCAAGGTTAAGAAGAACCACACCTATCGTAACTCCGAGCCTACCACTTCCATCCTGACCATTACTTCCAACGTTGTATATGGTAAGGCAACAGGTGCTCTTCCTGACGGACGTGCTGCATACGCTCCTTTCGCTCCCGGCGCTAACCCCAGCTACGGCGCAGAGACCAGCGGACTGCTTGCATCCCTGAACTCCGTTTCCAAGATCCCTTATCACTGGGCTTTGGACGGTATCTCCAATACTCAGTCCATGAACCCGAGCGCTTTGGGTCACGATGACAGAGAGAGAGCAGCAAACCTTGTTAACGCTATGGACGGATACTTCGATCAGGGTGCGCATCACCTGAACGTTAACGTATTTGGCCGCGAGAAGTTGGAGGATGCTATGGCTCATCCTGAGAAGCCTGAGTACGCAAACTTCACCATCCGTGTATCCGGATACGCTGTAAAGTTCATCTCCCTGACTCCGGAGCAGCAGAGAGACGTTATCTCCAGAACATTCCACGAGTTCATGTAAGATATCTCGTATCGTTCTGCGGGACGACAGATGAAATGACTTACGGGAGCCTTGCGGTATATGCCGCAAGGCTCTTTTTTCCACTAAGGCTCTTTTTTCCCGCTTTGGTCTCCACGGCCACGGAAGACAACGCGCAAAAAACAACAGATAAGCAACACAACTATCGGTTCTCGAAAAAAACGGGATATGGTAGAATAAATCTTGGAAACAAATACAAAAATGCAGATCATATGGATCCGTTTGGATCCGGAAAGCAGGTTTACTATGGAAAATGGAAAGGTAGTCGGCTATATCAACACAACAGAGACTTTTGGCGCAGTAGATGGTCCGGGCATCCGTTACATCTTCTTCTTACAGGGCTGCAAAATGCGCTGCAAGTACTGCCACAACCCGGAGACTTGGGCGATCCACAGTCCCGAAGCATTGGAATTAACCGTAGATGAGGCATTGCAGAAAGCCTATCGGTATAAGAGTTACTGGAGAAACGGCGGTGGTATCACTGTCAGCGGCGGCGAGGCTCTGCTTCAGATCGACTTTTTGATCGCGCTCTTTAAGCAGGCCAAAGCAGACGGCGTTAACACCTGTCTGGATACCTCCGGAAATCCCTTCACGAGAGAAGAGCCGTTCTTTAGCAAGTTTAAGGAATTAATAGAAGTGACGGATCTCTTCCTCCTGGATATCAAGGAGATGGATGAGAAGAAGCACAAGGAACTGACGGCCTGCAAGAACAATAACATTCTGGATCTTGCCACGTTCCTTTCCGACAACGGAAAGCATATGTGGATCCGCCATGTATTGGTTCCCGGCATCACGGATGATGATGAGGATCTTCAGAAACTGTATGAGTTCATTCAGACTTTAAAGACGGTAGATAAGACGGAGATCCTGCCCTACCATATGCTGGCAATCCCCAAATATGAAAAACTGGGCATCCCCTACGCGCTGGAAGGAGTGCCCACACCCACCAAAGAGCAGATCAAGCATGCCAGCGAGATATTGCATATCCCGTTCGGTTGATAGAGACATCCGTCCGATCACTGTTCCCACCATGGAGTCTCTTTCGGCTCCAATTGGTCTATGATATATTTATACTTTTTTTCATCACGGCGAAGATACTTAAGCGTATCGCGGATCTTCTCCTCTTCGGCGTCACATTCTTCTTTGATCAGGGGAAGATTTCGCACACCGTGACTTGCCGCCAGGCGCTTTGCGAACGTGCTGCTTCCGCGCTCCATGATGGCGTAAAATCCGGTATAGATACTAAACAACGCACTTCCAAGACACAGGATAAATGTAAATACGAGCATCGTCGCGCTCACGGAATACGTGACCGCATCCGACTTGTTCGCCTCTTTTCCCAAAAGCGACGCGTCAAAGAAATCCGAATAAAGCATGATCATACCGCAGCAAACGACAAACAGGATAATAGAGATCACGAAACCGACGAGTTTGCCGGATTTTCCGATTTTGATGCAAGCCCGCTTGTAGATCACATTTTCCAACTCCGCTTCCTGTATGGCAATTTCCGCCTTGGTCTTTTGATAGGCTATACGGGTAGTACGAAGTTCTTCTTTTTCTTCCTCTGTCAGTGCCAAATTTTAAACCTCTTTACGTTTTTTTGCTCTGCTCTAAGCATTCCCCGGAATATATATATTTCCAATCTTACATCCTTTTAACCTTACAGCTTTATAACTTTTCATCATAAATGATATCGTAAGCAGTAATGTCCGTCAACTTTTCCAATAAATACCTCCTTTTCCAATTGCCGGTTAGACATATGTAACTAAGATTTTATAACACTAATCCCTGTTTGCGTGATACACTGAATGTATCAGGAAGACTATATTTGTGAAGGAGGTATACTGTTATGGCATATATTGTTAATAATACTTGCGTTTCTTGCGGAACTTGCGCCGGCGGATGCCCCGTTGGAGCTATTTCTCAGGGCGATACTCAATTCAACATCGACGCTGACGCTTGCATCAGCTGTGGCGCATGCTGCGGAAGCTGCCCTGTAGGAGCTATTTCTGAAGATCAGTAAAGTCTGATTAAATTGTTAGGTGTGTGTATATGAAGAAACCGGGTTCTTGTGACCCGGTTTTTTCTATGCTTCCATACTTGTAACTGCTTCGTGTTTGGACGGTGTCTGTTGTTTTGAATCCGCGACTGTCGTTTTATTGCTCCTCAGATTTCTGTTTGTCGCCGGTTTCGGATTGTTTTTCATTCTGTTTTTCCGCAAAGAAGGCTTTGGGACCAGGCTGTACCGATCCGGGTAATGTCGGTCCGGTTATTGTCGATCCGCTTAGTATCGATCCGGGCATAGCGGATCCGATTTTCCGATTGGCCGTTGTCGTTTCCTTTACCTGATAAAAGACACAGCGCAGAAACTCTTCTGCCGCCTTCTTTGTCACCGGAGAAAGCGACTCTGTATTCCGAAACATCATCCACGCATAGGTTCCGAAACTTTCCTGCAATTCGGACAAGGTCGTCACGCCGGTCGATTCCACTATCCCAAAGAGTTCATCCACGAAGGCCTTTCGCTCATCGTTGCTGATCTCACCCATCCATTTGGAAAAACTCTCACGGAAGATCTTGCTCCCCTGTGCGAGACCGTCTGCCTTTACAAAGCTGTTCCCCAACACCTGCCAGGTAGTCGGATTGTGCTGCATAGGACCCTTTCCGCTGCTTTTGATCACCTTAGCGTCCACATCAGAGTTAAGCAAGACGCCTACGATCGCCGCATCCGGCATGATACTGACGATCTTCTCCCGAATCCCACGGTATTTCTCTGTTTCCAGAAAATCACTTTGAAAACCGGGACCGTCATTGCAATATACACTTAAGATCCTCTTTCGATCCTTTTGCGGCACACAGGACGACGCATATACCGCCAGATGACCTCCCTTGGAGTGCCCACCCACTCTGACCTTTTCCGGTCTGCCGACGCCTTCTATATGCAAAAGGGCATTCAGGTAATTTGCAGCATAGCGGTCGGCCGGAACGATCTGGTAGCTCATATTGAAATCTTCTTTCCATCCCACGATGGTATCATCCGTTCCGCGAAAAGCCACATAGGAAGTGCCGTCCGGAAGAACAAACTCCATGGACGAGAACTGCAATTCCTCCGCAAGATTGATCCTGTTTACATAGTTTTTGATCCGGACATCCTTAAAACGCTCTGTCTTTGCCATCCTTTGCAGCACATACGGCGCAAAGCTGACAAAAGAGCGGTCGCCGGCCAGATAATCTGTCTTCTCCCGAAAGACGGTGTCCGAAGCATCCTTTAGCCGTACCGATCCCTGTCCGAATCCGGGAACCACGTCATCAAATTCCACATAAGAGATTCCTGCCAACAGCAGGTTATCAACCTCGTTAAACGGGGCGTCCGTAAAGGAAAGATCTCCTCTCCAATCAAGGTAGTCAAGCATATTGCTCATAGCGCCGCCTCCTCTTTAGCGTGCCATATTCGCGAACTGCGTGTATTCCGGAAGCCATGCCAGACGAACCGTTCCTGTCGGGCCGCTCCTGTGCTTGGCTATGATGATCTCTGCCACGCCCTTGTCATCCGTATCCGGCTTGTACACCTCGTCACGGTAGATAAACATAACCATATCGGCATCCTGCTCGATGGCTCCGGACTCACGAAGATCCGACAGCATCGGTCTGTGATCGGTACGGCCTTCAACCTGTCTGGAAAGCTGGGAAAGCGCGATCACCGGGATTTTCAACTCCTTTGCCAGGAGCTTTAAGGCTCTGGAGATTTCCGAAATCTCCTGTTGTCTGGATTCCGAACGTTTGCTGTCACTGTTCATTAACTGCATGTAGTCGATGATCAAAAGCTGGATATCCTTCTCCGCCTTCATCTTACGCGCTAGGGAACGTATCTCGCCGATGGTGGTTGCCGTATCTTCGAGCACCAGGGGCGAATGCGCCACATTGTTACTGCTGATCACAAGATCATCCCACTCGGCCTCCGTCAATGATCCGGTCTTAAACTTTTGCGAATCTACATGGGAGTCCATCGCAAGCAGACGATTGACCATCTCCACCTTGGACATCTCCAGGCTGAAGATCAGGATCGGCTTCTTTAATTTGATCACCACATGCTTGGCGATGCTTAAGACAAAGGATGTTTTTCCCATGGCCGGACGGGCCGCAACCAATACCAGCGTTCCCGGCTGAAGGCCTGCCGTCTTTTTATCAAGGTCGATAAAACCGGTAGGAAGTCCCGTGACATCGCCGCTTATCCTGGCCGCGCGGTCGATCGTATCGATGGCTTCAAGCACAACCTCCTTGATCGGAGCCACCTGACCTACACGACGCTTTTGCACTACACGGAATACAGACTTTTCCGTAGTTTCCAAAAGGTCCTTGATATCCTGATTGTCCGCATACGCGCGCTGTGTGATATCTTCCGTCACGTGGATCAACTCTCTGGCTAACGCCTTTTCCGCAACGATATCCGCATAGTACTTAACGTTTGCGGAAGTCGGCACACCCATTACCACGTCCGCGATAAACTCCGCGTTGATGACCTCCGGCGGGACATCCATCTCCCTTAATTTAACCGGAAGGGTCGTCAGATCCACCGGGCGTCCGCTGTCATGCAGGGCTATCATCGCATCGTAAATCTTGCCATACTGACGGTTATAAAACAAGGAACCGTCGGGGAGAACCTCCTCGACGATCCCGATCTTTTTGTTATCAATGAACAGTCCTCCGAGTACCGACTGCTCCGCCTCCACGCTGTGAGGCATTACCTCTTTTTTTAACGTAACCTCTCCATCCATAGTTTTTTCCTTTCTTTCAAACCACACCGCAAAAAACTCATGGATCAGATGGCATCCACGACAAGCTTGAACTCGCCGGTCACCTGAGGGTGAAGCTTTACGGGAATCGTAAATACGCCCGGAGACTTGATCGCATCCTTAACCACGATCTTCTTTTTATCAAGATCGTATCCCAACTGCTCCTTCGCGGCCTGAGAGATTTCCTTCGATGAGATGGAACCGAAAGTTTTTCCGCCTTCTCCTAACTTAAGGCTAACCTTCACCGTCCTGGTGCTTAACTCCTTCGCAAAAGCCTTTGCTTCCTCGAGCTGCTCCTTTGCCACTTTCTCATCATTGGCCTTTTTTAATTTCAGGGAATTTAAGTTGGCTGCCGTAGCCTCCACTCCCTGCTTCTTCGCGATCAGGTTTCTCGCATACCCGTCCGCAACATTGATGATATCACCTTTCTTCCCCTGGGACTTTACGTCCTCCAATAAAATGATCTTCATCAGATCTCGCCCTCCTTTATCATAGTATCTAATGTGTTCTTTAAGATCACGATCGCCGCATCCGTGGTCGTTCCTTCAAGCTGCGCGCCGGCCATGTTGCTGTGTCCGCCACCGCCGAGTTTCTCCATGACGATCTGTACATTCACCTCGTCGATCGCTCTCGCCGAGATGTAAATCTTGCCCTGATAATCCACCATTACGAAGCTGGCCTTTATGCCGCCGATGTTTAACAGGTCGTTGGCCGCCTGAGCTGCCGTAACCGTGGGGTTCTTTAAGTTGTCGCTCGGGCACACCGAAATGGCGTAACTCTTGCGATACACTTCCGCATGCCTGGTCACTTCCGCCTTTGCCCGGTAATCAGTCGCGTCATCACGGAACATCTTGCGCACTCTGGTCACATCCGCGCCGTTTCTCCTTAAGTACGCTGCCGCCTCAAATGTACGCACGCCCGTTCTGGCGATAAAGTTCTGTGTATCCATCACAATGCCGGAATAGAGGCTGTCCGCCACCACATCCGTCAATTTCAGTCCGTCTTTTATGTACTGCAAAATCTCCGCAACCATCTCGCAGGCGCTGGATGCGTACGGCTCGACATAGGAGAGCGTGGCGTTTTCCACGATCTCCGCTCCCGCCCGGTGATGATCGAGCACCACTACCGCCTTGCAGCGACGGATCAAATCCGGGCACTCGGTAATGCTGGGACGATTGACGTCTACGATAACGAGCGCCGTATTCCCGTCCGCGATTTCCAGCGCTTCCTGTCCGTCGATGATATCCCCTTCCTTGTAATCCGGTCCGTTCCTGACCAGATCCACGAGAGGCTGAAGCGACGGGTTTACCGTATTCAGTACGATATGGCATTCTTTATCCAGGTTCTCACAGGCACAGGCGATACCGACCGACGCGCCAAAACTGTCCACGTCGCCGTTCCGGTGTCCCATGACGAATACTTTTTCCTTTGTACTGATGATCTCGGCCAGAGCCTGCGCCTTTACACGGGCCTTTACGCGGGCGTTGTTTCCCTTCTCCGGACTCTTGCCTCCGTAGTAAAGGATTCCGGAGGGACTCTTAACGACCGCCTGATCGCCGCCTCGTCCGAGGGCCACATCAATGGCATTTCTGGCAAACTCGGAATTTTGCGCATAGCTTAATCCGTCCACGCCGATACCGATACTAAGGGTCACGGCTGTAGCGTTTCCCATGTTGATGTTCTTTACATCCTCCAGGAGGCGGAACTTATCCTCTTTTAACTTTGCCAGAGCGCTCTTTCGCATGATGACAAGGTATTTATCTTTTTCCGTCTTTCTGACGATCCCGTCGATGGTGCTGACATACTGGTTCACCTGCCGGTCAATAAAAGCGGACAAGAGGCTTCGTCCGATATCCTCGACACTCTCCATCGCCTCTTCGTAGTTGTCGATATAGATCAGACCCATCACCAGGCTCTGGTTATCCACTTCCTTTAAAGCGAGTTTTAAGGCGGTTTCATCAAAGAGGTAAACTGCGATCAGATAGCCGTCGTACTCGTCCGTCTCGTTCATATCGGAGAGAAGCGCCATATCGCTCAATCCGATTCTTTTCATTCGCATCTGGTATTCGCCGTCCGCGATGGTCACATCATAATCGAGGACCTCTTCGCCCTTCGGGAGGCGGTCCCTATTGATCTCCGGAAAGATGGAGGTGATGGATTTACGGAAGGTTTTGTCCCTGTCTACCAGCTTTTCAAACGCGGTGTTCATCCAGATGACCTTGCCGCTTTCATCCAGCAGCGCATGCGGAAGTTCCAACTCTTTTAGGAGCTCTTTCTGGATCTGTCCGTACTCAGTGGCAAAACTGATCAGTTCCGATGTCAGCCCCGGCCTCGAGAAGATCATCATCAATAGTATGGTGACCATGTAAACAAAGACAAAGCCGGCCAGCACCATCCCCGCCCGTATATCCAGAAGAAATACCCAGGCATCCACCAGGATCATGAGAAATCCCAGGATCATCGGTGTCCACAGATAATTTCTTAACTTTCCTTTAACGATCAATTTACCGGACATATTATCCTCCCTGCCAGGCATATCCGCGAGGCGTGCGGCGGAGTTCTCTCCCGCCATTGAAGTAACGAAGTATGTATTTGCGATCGTAGTCGACGACTGTTTTGGGGTTCACCCGGGGTGCCGGGATGCGCCGGGGTGCCGCGTCACAGC
>CALDIE010000238.1 GCA_937901625.1 uncultured Lachnospiraceae bacterium | reverse complement strand
GGGCGATTCTTCCGATAATATTCCCGGAGTACCCAAAGTAGGGGAAAAGACGGCAACGGAACTGATGACTACATACGGTTCCATTGAAGAGATTTATGCTCATCTGGATGAGATCAAAAAAAAATCCATCAGGGAAAGTCTGCGCGAAAACCGTGCTCTCTGCGATTTAAGTTACACTCTCGCAAAGATCAAAACCGATTGCGATCTCGGGATCGCGTTGGAAGATACAAAGATAAAGGATTTTTATACGAAGGAAGCCTATGAGATCTGCAAAAATCTCGAATTTAAAGCTATCTTAAAACGCTTTGATAAAAATTTTCAATCGGGTGCGGATAGTGAAAATACTATTACGATCACGCCGGTTGAGGATGCTTTCGCTCTTTCGAGTCTGGTTTTAAAAGTTAGCGGGTTAAAAAAAGTCGCAACCAGAGTCTTTCTGCTTCCGGAAGATGATTTTTTGTGGTTACTTTTTGACGGTAAAGAAGAAATTTTCTGTTTAACGAAAGAAGGATTGGAAAAAGGCGGCGTGGATGTTTCCTTTGCCGTTAATGAGATCAGAAAGGCAATGGAAGGAAAAGGAAGGATCTTAACCTTTGGAGTTAAGGATTTGTATCATTTTTTTGGCAGATATTCGGATCAAACAGACACTTCTGAGGCTGCGTCTTCATCTTTTGAAGATCTTTTGCTGGAAGCCTATTTGTTAAATCCATTAAAAAGCGATCATACGGAGAGTGAACTGATCCGGTACTATCTTGACTGTGAGGTTCCTTCACCGGAGGAAGCTACGGGGAAGAAAAAGATCGAAGAGCAGATTGCAAATAAAGAAACATTTTTTTCCTGTGAAAGCCGTTTACTGACCCGCTATGAAGCGCTTCATGATGAGATGAGCAGGCAATTAAGCGAACAGTCGATGTCGGCTCTGTATCGTGAGATCGAGATGCCTCTTTCGTATGTATTATATCGTATGGAAAAAGAAGGTATCCGCGCTTCCAAGGAGGCACTTTTAACCTACGGAAAAGAGCTTGAAGGCAGGATTGTTGAACTCGAGGCAGCCATCTATAAGGCAGCCGGAGAAGAGTTTAATATCAATTCCCCCAAGCAGTTAGGTGTGATCCTGTTTGAAAAAATGGGACTGCCGGGCGGCAAAAAAACCAAGACAGGGTATTCTACAAGCGCGGATGTCCTTGAAAAACTTTCCGGTGAATGCCCGATGGTTAAAGATGTGCTCGAATACCGTACCTATACAAAATTAAAATCAACCTATGCTGACGGACTTGCGGATTACATCGCATCCGACGGACGTATCCATACGACGTTAAACCAGACGATCACGGCTACCGGAAGGATCAGTTCAACGGAACCCAACCTCCAGAATATACCGATGCGTATGGAGCTTGGACGAAAGATCAGAAAAGTTTTTACACCTAAGGAAGGCTATGTATTTGCCGATGCCGACTATTCCCAGATCGAGTTAAGGATCCTTGCGTCTTTGGCAAAAGATGAAGGTCTGATCGAAGCCTATCGTATGGGAGATGACATCCACAGGATCACGGCGTCCAAGGTCTTTGGAATACCGATGGAAGAAGTAACGGATCTGCAGAGAAGAAACGCGAAAGCGGTGAATTTCGGCATCGTATACGGGATCAGTTCCTTTGGATTAAGCCAGGATCTGTCGATTGGCAAAAAGGAAGCCGCGCAATATATCGAACAATACTTTGAAACCTATCCGGGTATTAAGCAATATCTGGAAAATGTTAAGAATAAAGCAAAAAGCTGTGGCTATAGCGAAACCTATTTTCACAGAAGACGACCGATACCCGAATTAAAGAACTCCAATTTTATGACCAGGCAGTTTGGAGAAAGAGTGGCTATGAATGCGCCGATCCAGGGTACGGCAGCCGATGTGATCAAGATCGCCATGCTGAAAGTATATGACAGACTTCTTACGGAGGGATTAAAAGCACGTCTGATCTTACAGATCCATGATGAACTGCTTATAGAAACGCCAAGAGAAGAGCTGGATGATGTCATGAAGATCCTGATAGAGGAAATGAAGCAGGCTGTTACTTTTCCGGTGGAGCTTGAAGTGGACGCGCACTGGGGGAATGACTGGTACGAAGCAAAATAAGGAAGAGACATATGATCAGAATCGGGATCACCGGCGGAGTGGGCGCCGGAAAAAGCGCTGTGCTTAAGCATATAGAGGAAAACTATCCGGTCAGACTCCTGGTGGCCGACGAAGCGGTCCACCGCCTGGAAGAGCCGGGGCAGACATGCTTTGAACGTCTGGTAGAGGAATTCGGTGAAAAGATCCTGACAAAGGATGGATATCTGGATAAGAAGGTCTTTGCCGGGATTATTTTCTCGGACGAAGAGGCGCTAAAAAAAGCAAACGGAATCCTTCATCCGGCCGTAAGGGAATATATCAGGAAGGAGATGCTCATCGAAGAAGAAAGAAATACTCCCTGTTTTGTTTTGGAGGCAGCGCTTTTGATCGAGGAAAGATACGATCTGTTACTCGATGAGTTATGGTATGTATACGCATCTGAAGAAACCAGGATTTTGCGGCTTATGGAGAATCGGGGATACAGCAGAGAAAAGTGTTTACGTATCATGGCCGCGCAAAGCAGTGAGGAAAATTTTCGCGCGCATTGCGATGAGACCATCGACAATGACGGCTCCGTTTTGCTGATGAAAGCACAGGTGGACGCTTTATTTGAAAACAGAAAGATCAGTCGGAAAAAGGGATAAGGATCAGTATATATGAGAATGAAAAGTATTGCCAGCGGAAGCAGCGGAAATGTTACCTATGTCGGGTCGGATCGGGCACATATCTTAGTGGATGCCGGCGTAAGCAAAAAAAAGATTGAAGAAGGACTTTTGGATCTGGATTTAAGCGGCCGTGATGTGGATGCGCTGTTTATCACACACGAACATGCCGACCATATCGGCGGTCTGGGTGTCTGGCTTCGTAAATATCCCGTTCCGGTATACGCAACGGAAGATACGATCGAGGCTATCAAGCAAGGAAACGGTATGGGGAAAGTTGACTGGAATCTGTTTTTCCCGATCGATAAAGAGACAGATATTTATATCAAAGATATCTGTGTGCAGGCTTTTTCCGTTCCGCACGATGCCGCGGATCCGGTTGCTTATCGTTTTTGTTGCGACGGAAAGACCGGTGCCATTGTAACGGATCTGGGGGAATATGATGAGAAGATCCTGTCCCATTTAAGAGGGCTGGATGTGATCTACGCGGAAGCAAATCATGATGTCAGGATGTTACAGTTAGGACCTTATCCCTACTCCTTAAAGCAGAGGATTCTGGGGAACCACGGTCATCTTTCCAACGAGAGCTGCGGAAGATTCTTGTGCGAAGTATTGCATGATCAGATCAAATGTATTTCTTTAAATCATTTAAGCAGTCATAACAATCTCCCGGAACTGGCTTATGAAGCTGTACGGCTTGAGATCGAGATGAGTGAGACCAAATACCGCGGAGACGATTTTAAGATCATGGTCGCCAAACGCAGTGAGCCGTCGGAAACGGTGGAGTTTTAAAAAAGTTTCATAAAAAAGTTTTATAAAGAGGCTGTTGAAAAGAGGCAATGGTTTTATTATAGTATTTCAGTACGGTGATAATCCCGCATAAGAAATGATAACAGATAAGGAGCTGGAAGAATGAAAAAGACGATCATAACGGTGGTTGGAAAAGATACGGTAGGTATTATAGCGAAGGTATGTACCTATCTGGCAGAGAACAAGATCAATATTCTGGATATCTCCCAGACCATTGTAGATGAATACTTTAATATGATGATGATCGTTGATCTGCATAATTCGGAGAAGCATTTTGATCTGATCTCGGATGAACTTGCCGCAGTCGGCGAAGAGATCGGCGTGATCGTTAAATGCCAGAGAGAAGAAATCTTTAATTCCATGCACAGGATCTGAAAAGTAAAATTCACTTAAATAAGGAGAAGATCGATGATCAACATATCAGAGGTTGTGGAAACCAACCAGATGATCGAAAAAGAAAATCTGGACGTTCGTACGATCACGCTGGGTATCAGTCTGCTGGACTGTATAGACAGTGATCTGCATCGTCTGTGTGAGAAAATCTATCAGAAGATCACTGCCGTTGCCGGTAATCTTGTTTATGCCGGCAATGAGATTGAAAAGAAATATGCCATTCCCGTTGTAAATAAACGAATCTCCGTTACCCCGATCGCTTTGATCGGCGCCGCAGCCTGCAAAACGATCGAAGATTTCGCGAAAATCGCAAAGACACTCGATGACGCGGCTAAAGAGGTTGGAGTTAACTTTATCGGCGGATACTCCGCTTTGGTATCAAAGGGTATGACTACAGCGGATGAGCTCTTGATCCGTTCCATTCCGCTTGCGCTTAAAGATACCGAACGTGTATGCAGTTCGGTCAATCTCGGTTCGACTAAGACCGGTATCAATATGGACGCCGTTAAACTGATGGGAGAGATCATTTTGGAAACGGCGGAGTATACGAAGGATAAGGACAGCATCGGTTGCGCAAAACTGGTGGTGTTCTGTAATGCTCCGGATGATAACCCGTTTATGGCCGGTGCTTTCCATGGTGTAACGGAGGCTGACGCGATCATCAATGTCGGTGTAAGCGGTCCGGGAGTGGTAAAAACGGCACTTGAAAAAGTACGGGGTGAGAACTTTGAAGTATTATGTGAGACGATCAAAAAGACTGCCTTTAAAGTAACAAGAGTGGGACAGCTCGTTGCGAAAGAAGCATCCCGGTATCTTGGAATTCCTTTTGGCATCATCGATCTGTCTCTGGCACCGACACCTGCGATCGGTGACAGTGTAGCGGATATTCTTCACGAGATCGGAGTTGAGCATCCGGGCGCTCCCGGTACAACGGCTGCGTTGGCTTTATTAAACGATCAGGTTAAGAAAGGCGG
>CALDIE010000237.1 GCA_937901625.1 uncultured Lachnospiraceae bacterium | reverse complement strand
CGATATCCTTGCTACAGGAAACGACCAACACCAACAATGAAACGAGGTAAAAAGGACAATAAACTGCTTCCATGACTTAGTTGTTACACAGTCTTCCTTCCATAAAACCGAATCTTTTCTAAAGGCATATATACATACAAGTATTCCCAAAATGATCAAAAAGCGAGGGAATGAAAACGAAAATGGCACATGAGCGTTTAATACCAGACGGTTTAACTGAAAAATATACCCCGAATCCATGGTCACGGATATGCCAACGGTAGATACATCTCCTTTCGACTGAATCCACATAATCTGTGACAAAGGGATTTCCGCCAGCATAGCCTGCTTACCGACCGGTCTGAGACCCTCCACGCCATTATATAATTCTCCGTCATCAATATATGCAGTCACATCATATACACCGGTTCTGACAAAAGGAAAATCCACTCTGTTGTAGATATCTCCGTCCACCAGCACATTTTTCACCTGTGTTCTATCCCCGTCAAACTGGATCTGGATGGATTCATCCTCCAGATAATATAATCCCAGATCGGAAACATGTCCTCCATCGATCACACTTGCCGTTTCGGTCACATCGACTTCTTTATATGGCAAAGATTGGAATGTTCTGAAATTAAAAATGAATACCTCCAATACAATCGATAAAACAACTATCAACACTGCCGGTTTTAGAATTGCCTTAAGCTTCTTGGGCTTTTCCATTGTTCTGATCCTTTCAAGTCTTTTTCTTTAATCATCCCATTTTTTCCAGGGGGCTACTCCGTTCTCTAAGAGCTTATCCAGCATATTCTTCTCCCGGATGTTATCCATACACTGCCAAAAGCCGAGGTGCCGGTAGGACATTAACTGTCCTTCTTCTGCCAATTGTTCCAAAGGCTCGTGTTCAAACACCGTCTGATCCCCCTCTATATAGTCAAATATTTCCGGGTTCAACACCATAAAGCCGGCATTGATCGGTGTACCATCCGAAATCTTTTTCTCACGAAAAGACTTAACGGCATTATCCCCTCCGATATCCAGAGTACCCTTAGTCTGATCCTGCAAAACAGCTGTTAATGTAGCAATCTTACCATGCCCCTTATGGAACTCTATGAGGCTGTTGATATCTACATCACAGACACCGTCCCCATAGGTCATGAGAAACGGTTCGTTTCCGATATACTTTCTGATCCTTTTGATACGTCCGCCGGTCATCGTGTGTAAACCGGTATCAACCACCGTTACTTTCCATGGTTCCGCATGACATTCATGAACGATACGTTCCTCCTTACGATCTCTGTAATCAAACGTAATATCACTGCTGTCCAGAAAATAATTTGCAAACCATTCCTTCACTGATTGCTGTTTATATCCCGCGCAAATGATAAACTCATTATGACCGTAATAGGAATAACTTTTCATAATATGCCACAGGATCGGATGTCCTCCTATTTCGATCAAGGGTTTGGGCTTAAAAGCAGACTCCTCCGTAATCCTCGTACCATATCCCCCTGCCAATAATACGACCTTCATAGATAAATACGCCTCCCTTCTACATCCGCATAAAACTACTCCTCATCCAGTTTTAAGACAGCCATGAAAGCCTCCTGCGGGATTTCAACATTGCCAAACTGTCGCATACGCTTCTTCCCCTCTTTCTGCTTTTCCAGGAGCTTTTTCTTTCTTGTGATATCACCGCCATAACACTTGGCAAGCACATCCTTTCTGAGGGCCTTGATCGTCTCTCTCGCTATCACCTTGCCTCCTACTGCCGCTTGGATAGGTATTTCAAACAGGTGTCTGGGGATCTCTTCTTTTAATTTTTCACACATCTTCCTGCCACGCTCATAAGCGCCGTCTTCATGCACGATAAAGGAAAGCGCGTCTATCTCCTCTTTATTGATAAGGATATCAAGTTTTACTAATTTCGATATTTCATATCCCTTCATCTCATAATCAAAAGATGCATATCCTTTGGAACGGGATTTGAGAGCATCAAAGAAATCATAGATGATCTCATTTAACGGAAGTTCATACCGTAATAATGCTCGATTGGTCTCTATATATTCCATGGACAGGTACCTTCCGCGACGCTCCTGGCACAGCTCCATGATGGGTCCAATATAATCTTTGGTCACCATGATCTCCGCGGATACGATCGGTTCCTCCATCCTCTCGATCTCCGCCGGATCCGGCAGGTTCGAAGGATTGGTCAGCTCTATCATCTCCCCGTTTCTCTTATATACTTTATAGATAACGCCGGGAGCTGTCGTTACCAGATCCAGATTGTACTCCCTCTCAAGCCGCTCCTCTATCACCTCAAGATGTAATAATCCCAGAAATCCGCAGCGAAACCCAAAACCCAAGGCAACCGATGTCTCAGGTTCATAGTAGAGCGATGCATCATTTAGGTTAAGTTTTTCCAGCGCATCTCTTAAGTCGGGATATTTCGATCCATCCGCCGGATAGAGACCGCAGTATACCATGGATTGTACCTTCTTATACCCCGGCAGAGGTTCTTTGCAGGGACGGTGTGATTCCGTAACCGTATCTCCAACCGCTGTATCCCGGACATTTTTGATCGACGCCGTCAGATACCCTACCATACCTGCGCTTAATTCTTCGCAGGGCAAAAACTGCCCCGCGCCAAAAGTACCCACCTCTACAATCTCAGCCGTTGCACCGGTCGCCATCATCTTGATCTTAGTCCCCTTGCTCATCCGGCCATCCATCACACGCATAAAGACAATAACGCCCTTATATGAGTCATACAGTGAATCAAAGATCAATGCCCGTAAGGGCGCATCCGGATCACCGTTCGGTGCCGGTATCTTCTCCACAACCGCTTCCAGCACGTCTTCTATACCGATACCGTTCTTGGCGGAGATCAGTGGCGCATCCTGCGCTTCGATCCCGATCACATCCTCGATCTCTTCTATGACCCGTCCCGGCTCAGCGCTTGGCAGATCAATCTTGTTGATCACCGGGAACACTTCCAGATCATGATCCAACGCAAGATACACATTGGCCAAAGTCTGTGCTTCGATCCCCTGAGCCGCATCCACTACAAGTATGGCACCGTCACAAGCAGCCAGCGCGCGGCTTACCTCGTAATTAAAATCTACATGCCCGGGCGTATCGATCAGGTTAAATATATATTCCTCCCCATCTTTAGACTTATAGACCGTTCTAACTGCCTGTGCCTTGATCGTAATCCCTCTTTCTCTTTCGAGATCCATATTGTCAAGAACCTGCTCCTGCATCTCTCTCTGTGTTAAAAGTCCCGTTCTTTCTATGATCCGATCGGCAAGAGTGCTCTTACCGTGATCGATATGCGCTATGATACAAAAATTACGAATATGTGTCTGATCGTTTGTCATGTTCTTCTATAATCCTTTATTTATTATTTTTCGCCTTACCGTCTCTGATCAACAGCACGATCAGCAACAGCATACCAAGGGCAGATAGTATCTTTCCTTCCGTTTCCATCGGCGCCACGTAATCCAATGTCACATGATGTTTTCCCGCCGGGATGTTTACACCTATAAAAGCATCATCTGCTAACGCTGCCACATCCGTTTCCTCTCCATCCACATAAGCATGCCACCCTTCCTCATATGGTATGGATACAAACAGCATCGGTTTATCCTCTGTTGCTGTAACCTCTGCCTCTATATGACCGTCCTCTCTATAGGATATCACATTCCACTCATTTTCGGAAAGATTGTCGTAATATGGTGCCAGATCTTCATCACGAAAATATGCGCAGGATATACCTTCGATCACGGCACTGTTTATGCCATCCTGCGGGAAGGATATATAGATCGAATAACGGTCATCCTCTTTCCCCATTTCGACGATATGCGGCATAAAGAGTACGGATGGATCCGTTAGCGTCTTTTCATTTGCATTTAACGACCGGACATAAGGAGAACCTTTTCTCTGATCTCTCTGTAGATCAAACCATATATAGGCTTTATATTCTTCCCGACAGGGAATAGAAAACTTTACATATGAGTCATATATAGACGGATCGATCCTGGAAAGAGATATCTCCCCATTCTCATAAATCCGGCAATCCGCATTCACACACTCTATTTCATACGCACCGGTATATTTTTCAAATATGGACTCTTTCTCCCTCGTCATTGTCTGTATGAGCCTCTCCTGATTTTCAAAAGGATCCTTACCCTCTAAAGAATATTCTTCCGGTAATGATGTCATATAACCATAGTTAAGAGACTTGGGGATAGCAATGATCTGAACATCTTCCCTGGGATCCAGAATATACCGTTCCGCAAAAAGCATATCCGTTAGCGGCGTATGTCCGTTTCTGCTCATTGTAAAATCCCCAACTGTATACCCGAGTGTTTCCATTCCGATTGCGGTCTTTTCGGGTCGGGCAGACGAAAAGGAAGAGATAGCGTGATAACCAAACCACGCACTCTGGTTAGAGGAAAAATCATAATGATAGATCAGTCGGTAGAGATCGTTATCTGTTGATCTTATCTGTTTGGTCAAATATACTGCCTGTTCCTCCCTCTCCTTTTCTTCCATTCTGATGCGATAAGCATCCCCACCTAACACTCTTGATCCGCACCATAATAGCTCCGCAAAGGTCATACACCCGATCAGCACCGCCATCATCCGTCTCCCTATTAACCCTCTTCTGTTAAGCCAAAACACTAACAGTAACCCCATAACGGCAAGCAGCGTAACCACGATCCGTTCCGATGTAACGGTGCCGCCGCCAATCCCTTTATCCTTATAAGCCAATGTAACTACGCCAATCAGCAACACCCAGAAGATTCCTGCAAAAACCACTCTACGAAACGGTACCTGAGCAATTACCCTTGAAAGCCTTACCCCGATCAAACAGAGCAGTAAAACGATTACAAAGGCATACCGAACCGTATAGCCGTTTGGATGATCAAACATATGCAATCCCGCATATATAGCAGGGACGGAAAGAGTGAAAACAAACCCAACCAACAATACGGATATGGTCACTCTCTCCTTTAATCGTATCTTTTCGTATAACAGATATATCAGTACAGATAAAATTACAATAGTTCCGCAATACAGATAAGGCTGCGACGTATCCAGCTCATATCCTCTCCCGCCGCTTAAGCCATATAATGCCTCCAACAAACTCAAGTGAAAAGAAGGGGCTTCAGCGTAATCGGAGGTATTCATCCGCAACGCATAATAAGCAGCCGGGAGCAATACGCATGCGCTGATCATCCCGGCTATGATCACGCACTCCGCATATCGTACTATATATAGCGTAAGTTCTTTACCCTTTTTTCTATCCTTATCCGTCAGGTACAGATCCAACAGGAAATACCCAAAACTCGCAAGTCCTGCAATATACCCCATATAAAACTGTCCGATAAAGGTGAGGGTATACCCCAAAATCAGCGGTATACAACGCCCCTTTTCTTTAAACCTCTTGATCTGAAGTAATAACAGGGGCAAAAAATACAACCCATCGATCAGTGAATTCATCTTCATGGTCGCAAACTGCCAGGAACACATACCGTAGCAAACACCAAACAGTATTGTGCTTATATTCTTTTCCTTTAATCCAACTCTGCAAAACAGCGTAAATAAAGCAGCGGCTACTGCCGGTTTTAACAAAACAACGAGCAATGTAGCCCATTCCGCGTCCGGGATGATAAGGTATAGTATATTAAAAGGGCTGTATGAGTAGAACGCAAACAGCAGAGCCGTATTGCTCCCCATACCGACTTCCAGAGAGTAAAAGAGGCTCTCCCCTTCCCTGATCTTACGGGCAAGTAACTGCGCAAAAGAAGTATACTGGGAATACAGATCTCCAGCAAAGATCATTTTCTTTTGTCCGGGAAGCAATCCAAGCAACGCAAAGATCAACAGCATCCCTGTGATCGTCAGTAAAAATGACAATACCGGATACCACCCGGAAATATCTTTATGATCAGTTTTCTTCTCTGTCATTCTCACTTTTATATCCATTCTTACATCCATTTTCGTAGATTGCCATGATGATCAGTAACACACACCCGACAAGGGAGGCTATCCCGCCAAATAAAACAGACCGATCATAAAACTTCATCCGGATCGTCAACTCCTTATTTCCCGGATAGGCGCTTAGATCCACCCCCAGAAAACCGCCGTCTGCCAGGGGGAGTATCTTATCCTCTTCTACCGGCACATCATCGATCCATACCTGCCACCCGTCATCACAGGGGATCGTGGTAAATAAAACCGGTTTATTCTCATCCGTAAGGATCGAACCGCTTACTTCCCCGTCCCTCCATTCACTGATCTGCCATTGTCCTTTATTCAGTGCACGATATACCTCTTCTAACGCCTCATCATTCTCTGCTGCTATCAAAAGGGAATCGTAAGTACTTTCTCCATAGGTAGTATCTCCCATAAGGATCGTCATCCCGTATCGTCCGTCTTCCTGTCTTCCGAGTCGCATCACATGCGGCATAGAGAGATACGAATGTGACTCCACCACACCGATATCACCGCCTTCGGAGACGCGGATGATCTTGATGCCGTGTTCTTTCAGTTCAGTAAACAGCTCCGGCTTTATACCGCCCACATAGGTCACTACAGG
>CALDIE010000236.1 GCA_937901625.1 uncultured Lachnospiraceae bacterium | reverse complement strand
AAAGGCGTCGGAGGCCTTCGTTCTATCCATTAGACTACGAGTGCATCTTTAGAATTTTAACATACTAAATCATCTTTGTCCAGCGAGAACAAGCATCCATCTAATCCTCCTGCTTAAGGCTTTCTGCCATATCTATCCTTCCCAGCTTTCGACTTCCGAAGTAAAGTGACACGATATATGCGGCCACCACTATGAGAAAATAAAGAATAAGTGTTCCCGGCTTTACCACTACACGGATATATACACCGGAATAGTCTGTTGAGCCCTGCATCATAAGCCCTGTCATAAAGATAGTAAGAGGTATGGCAAGCAGGTAGCAGCATGGAAGGAGCAGATGATTTGGTCTCAGGACTATATCTCTTATCTCAGCACCATGATAACCCAGCACCTTAAGCATAGATACATTCTTCTTATTCTCATCTATCACCATACCTGCCAGAAGATTAACCATCAAGATGCAGACTATAATTCCAACTGAAAGAAGGATCCTGTAGACTACCTTTGTCGTGGCCAGAGCCTGCTGAAATGAATCCTGATAGGAATCAAAATCCGCAATCTTCAGGACTTCCTCAGCGGGCACATCAACCGGAACCGTACTTAAAATGTTGTTATACTCATCCGGAGACACCCCCACTATACGCGCTGCATTATCCTTGCTTGTAAGTACCAATCTAAGTGCATCATTATCAATAATGTCATCTATTTTAACTGTAGTCTCTTCTCCTGTTATCCTGTGAATGAATGTGAAATCATCGCCTGCAGCTATACCATAATAATTTGCCGCCCCGCTCGTCATATAGTACCTGCCGTATTCAAGCGGCATGCCGGATAATGATTCTCTTTTAAGAAGCGTATTATCCTCATCATACCCAATAAGATTAAATGCAACCGTTGTATCCGGCACCTCAAACATCACATCGATCAGCGTCTCTCCATTTTCCACCTTCCCTGTACGAAAAGCTTTAAGTCCGGTTTCATATCTGGCATCACCCATCATGTCCGGAAGTACATTCTTAAGAACATTTTTCTGTGAATCCTGACACATTCCTCCAAGAAGAATTATCATGCTCGCAACCGTCATACCAATTACAAATACCAATGTCCTCACAGGATTACCTATAATAGTTCTAAGCATATATACGGTTTTAAATCTTAGATCAGAGCCATTCAGAAAATGGCTGACTTTTCTTACTGCTTTCCCCTTCTTCATAAGAATTGAAGCATCCTTACGAAGATAACGTGATGTCACCAAAAGTGACACGACCGTATTAAATACAACCGGCAGAATAAAGGCAATAAGCATATATGATATACGGTACTTCACACTGTAGGGAAAGCTGTCAAGATCATTAAAAAAGAATGCAGCAAACGCCTTCGAAAAAGGAATTCCTCCCAGAATCCCAAGTACACTCCCCGTCACAGACGGAATCAGAGCATACAGAACATAATGCCTGCTTAGTTCACTCTCCCTGTATCCCAGAGCCTTAAGTGTACCAATATTTACAGATTCACTGTCTATGATCCGGGAAAGCATAAATGCGATTATCACCATTACAAGAAGAAAAAGTATAATGCTGTAGGATGAGAATTCCTCCTTCAGCATAATGGCCTCGCCCCTGAACACAGATATCCTGGAATTTGCATCCGAGTTAAAGTACTCAACAGGCCTATAGTCAGCGTAAAGAGCCTTCCTGAATGAATTAATCTGATCCTTGTCATAAAATATCACGCTGTAATAAAAATCTGCAGTGCCTAAAGCCCCTTTCCCGGTTATATCATCAAATGTCTTTCCATCTGCAACTGCTATCGTAAAATGAGTGTAATCACCTATGGTTTCTGTAAGATCCTTAAGTGTATTAAGATAATCCGGACGCACTGCAAAGCCTCCGACGGGTAAGCTTGCCTCTCCTAATGACAGCTCATCGCCTATACTTATCCCGTTTTCTTCTGCATATTTTTTACATATATATATCTTTCCGCTCGCTGCGGATGAAGGAGTTACTTCTTCATATACCGTGTCTGCCGTCTCAAATATCCAGGAAAGATTAACCTTGGAAGATTCCCGAAACAATCGGATAGTATTATCGCCATCCACGATATCTATGTAAAACTGTGGTTCCATGCTGAGACTGTACATGGACTCGTACCGCGAGATATCATCAGCTGTGATCATATCTTCAGTTACAAACTGTGCATCTTCCACATTGAGTGAGGTGTATATTTCCTCTCCTTTTATCCCGATAGTATTGGCAGTCGTAAGCGCTCCAATCAGCATAGTTACCGCAACTATAGTAAGAAAACATGTGACCAGGTAGAAGGACATCCTTTTGATTACAGAACGAAATACTTTACGGTCAAGTGTCATATCCCCAGTTCCTCCACCTTAAGTTTATCTTTTGTTATGTTCTCTACTACTCTGCCATCCTTAATACGAACAAGTCTGTCTGCCATCCCGGCGATTCTTTCATCATGAGTTATCATTACAATAGTTGTATTGTAATGCTCATTTATAGTCTCGAGGATTCTGAGCACTTCCCTGGTGGATGCAGAATCAAGCGCTCCGGTCAGCTCATCACATAGAAGCAGTGCCGGATTCTTGACAAGTGCTCTTGCTATGGAACATCTCTGCTGCTGCCCTCCTGAAAGCTCCGCCGGAAAATGTGTCTTATGACCTTCGAGCCCGAGTACCTGCAGGAGTTCATTTTCATCAAGAGGGTTCTTGGCAATATCCTTTACAACCCTGACATTTTCAATTACATTCAGTTCAGGTATCAGATTATATGCCTGAAATACCATCCCAAGCTTCTCGCGACGATAATCAGTGAGACTTTTCTTATCAAGTTCAGTCACGTCCAGACCATCAACGGTTATCGTTCCACTGTCCACATGATCAAGACCTCCGATCATATTAAGAAGTGTGCTTTTGCCGGATCCCGAAGGTCCCAGTATCACGCACACCTCACCCTTTGATATCTCAAGGCTTACTGAGTCAAGAGCCTTGACTGAGGACTTACCCTCGCCATATTTTTTGCAGATATTTTTTATCGATATATGCTCCATTAAAAGATTCCCTCCCATCTATTCAAATATCAGATCCAGAATCGCTTCAATAAGAGTATCTATAGTTTCCCGGTAAACCTCCTTGTGAAGTTCTTCCTTTGATTCTGATGTAAGTACAAGTATCTTAGACATATTTGCAATTAACGGAATATTTACATCTTCTCTAACATTATCAAGATACCCAATGAGTCCTCGTGTGATGGCACTTTCCTTCTCTATATCCGGCAGGAACTCATCCGTGTTCTTAAATATCCTGGCTTCGTCTTCCAGCGTCAGATGCGGATATATACTTATATCCTCATTAACGACATTATGAAGATATATACGGGCGTCATCCTCAGTAAGCTTACGCCTTCCGCTTATGACATCATCACCTATAAGAACCGGGATCATCTTCTGCCTGTGATATATGATAAGCTCCGCCATATATTCTTCCTTATTTTTCCAGAAATGATAGAAGGTTCCCTTGGCTATCCCGGCGACATTTGTGATCTTTGCTACTGTGGTATGCGTCATTCCATACTGTTTCAGAAGAGGAAATCCCGCTTCCAGCATTGTTATTCTAAGCTGATCCTTTTCTCCTTCTGCAAAAGTTCTTTTTGGCATAGCTCCTCCTTGTGACCATTTTCTATTTTCGTTCATATGGATTATATAGGCAGTTACCGTACTTGTCAAGTAACAAAAGGTGCCTTTCAGGTATAACCCTCAAACGCCGGCTAATTCTATGCCTATGATGTTATTTATTTTTTATTCATGAAACAGCCCTGACCAAAGAAGGGTACGCAGGGATCGATCTCCCGTTCGATATTTCCGGTATCGGACAGGAGATGATTCTTTGTACTGCATCTTTTCCGCAAAGGATTTTACTTCTTAAGCATAGATCTTTAACTCCTCTTTTGAATAATCATAGAAGTAAACCGAATCGGATAATACTTCATCCGCTGCCACCTGGGTGCTGTTAATATCCCTTACCATGACACTTAATTGCGTCGGATTGGGCACTTCGCTTTCGGGTACAAGGATCACTTCATGTACGGAAGACGGAAGGATAAAGAAGCTCTGATTTAAACGATCGGAAAACTGTTTTAAGATTCCTCTATACAGGATGCATGCAGCTCCGTTAAACTTTCTCTCATTCGTAAGGACAAACATAGGTACCTCTCCGATATGTTCTCCCGTGCATTCATCCAGACTGTGCTCAAGTTTCTCCTCCCATTCATCGCAGCGTCCCAATGTTGCCGCCTCTTCCTTCCATTTGTTCGAAACTTCCATAAGAATTGTTTCCATATTGCTCAACCTCGGATTTAACAGACAGGGAGTGTTTCTAAAAGCCGCTTCCTTTACCTCTTCCACACCTACGCCCCAGCTCTTTATATGATTGTTATATACCAGTATCGATGCGTTAAAGAGACTGTCTTCCGGCAGCATATAGTAAAACACCACCGCCATGTCCAGATACGGCACATAGGGGATTTCTTTTAACAGAGTTTCATTTTTTTCAATACAGATCAGTTTGTATACAAGACGATCCTTTACTGTATCGAAACTTTTAAAGAAACTGAGATCAAAGGATTCTGTATCTTTATGCTTTTCATAGATATCGATCACTTCATTCATAAGATCGTCAAAGTCTTCACCTCTGTTGTATCTTTTGAAATAATCATCTATATATACGGTCGGTGTGATATTGGCTCCCTCCCGGAAAATACAGATTCCGGTAAGCTCCACACTGTTATTCTTCATTACTTTGTTAAGTCTGACTTCTCCCCTTCCATCGGCATACTCCTTCATTGCTGCTATCACTTTTTCTGTAAATATTTCAAATTCCATTTTTATAATTCCTCCTAAATGATCCTGATCCTTTTTTTACACTACGCAAAAAAGGCAATGACATATTGTCATTGCCTTTCAAGAAATCCGATCACTCTTTTATGGGATGTTCGTCTTCATAAACAGATCTGCAGCGATATTAAACACGGCTTAAGTATTCACCTGTTCTGGTATCGATCTTGATCTTGTCACCCTGGTTAACGAACAAAGGTACCATAACCTGAGCACCCGTCTCAACAATCGCAGGCTTGGAAGCGCCTGTAGCAGTATCCCCCTTAAAGCCGGGTTCTGTCTCGGTAATCTCAAGTTCTACAAACAAAGGAGGCTCGATCGCGAATACGCTTCCGTTATGGGAGCAAACCTTAACCATCTCGTTCTCTTTAACAAACTTAAGAGCATCACCGATTGTATCACTGTTTAAAGCAACCTGATCATATGTCTCTGTATCCATAAAATTGAACAGATCGCCGTCAGCGTACAGATACTGCATATCTTTCCTATCAATACGAGCCTGCGGGAACTTCTCTGTGGGTCGGAACGTACGCTCAACCACGCCACCGGACTTGATATTCTTAAGCTTTGTTCTTACAAACGCTGCTCCCTTTCCCGGCTTTACGTGCTGAAACTCCACGATCTGAAATACATTTCCTTCAATCTCGATCGTAATGCCATTTCTGAAATCACCTGCAGAAACCATCGTATAAATCCTCCTCAATTTTCAATGCAAAAAATAATACTCGTTAATTTTATACTAAGTGATTTAATTTTTCAACACTATTTTTTAAACAGCATTTTCACGGCCTTGAAAACATTTATCTTATTTCCTTTATACAAAGCCATGATCTTGTAGATCCTTCCTGCCATGATCGTAATCGCTGCGGTAAATACCAACAGCAAAACAAAACTGATACAGCCGATCAACGGAGTGACCAATCCCGTTACGGCACCGCTCGGAAGTATCATCGCAGCCGTAAAGGGTACGATATAAAGCCATAACGGAGCGGACTCCGAATTGATCCCGCAAAACATAACCAGATAAAAACTGATCAGGACGACCATCATGAATATTCCCTGGTTGCTTGCCACTGTTTCACGGTTTTCCGATATGGCGCCGCAAAATGCCGCCATTGCTGTATACATGACAATTCCGAGAACCATCGTAACGATCCCCAAAATGACGCCGCTTACGCTAAACAGGTGGAGAGCTTTAAAACTCTTTACAAACTCTATGATCGCGATCGATCGTCCGCCAAAAAAAATCTCTTCAAGCTTCACGCCTCCGATGACACCTGCCACAAGAGAAATGATCCAAAGAAACAATTGCAGTATTCCTGCGCTTAATACACCCAGGAACTTGCCTGCGATCATCGCCTCCGGTGTTACTGAAATCAACATGGTATCCATCAATTTGGAGCTTTTCTCTAAAACGATACTCTGCATGATACCCTGTCCGTAAAAAATGATGATCATATAGATTATAAGAGAGGAGAGCAAGATCAGAAACATCTGAAAGACCGGAAGTATTTCTTCGTTGTTCTGTTCGTTTAAGGCGTCCTGATCGCTAAACAGATCCGTGCCTTTTTCATATCCGCTTACGGAATACTGATCGGAGGAAACTGGCGCGCTCACCTTGGTCATATCATCCACTGACGTACCGCTTGCCAATACAGAAAAGAGATATCCGCTTCCATCCAGATAATCATCAAAATGATCCGCTTCGTCTTCGGATATTGAAGATTCATCCGGAAGTATGATCCGCCCATACATACGATCATTCGATTCGTAGATCTCCATTACAAGACTTACATCTTCTCCGTTTTCTTCTATTTCCTCCAGTGCCCCTTCGACGGAAGCCGCGTTAACGTACAGCAAAGCATGATCACCGTACATACCGTTCATGTTCATCAGATTGTAATTAACATCCTCCACTTCGTGGTTGATCACATATACTTTTTCCGTACGGTACTCTCTTTCGGTTTCATCTTCATCCTTTTGAATGGAACCGATGATCAAAAATACGGCAACCGGTACCGCAAATAACAACACAGCAAAGATCACTGTTGCCGTTTTATAAGATTTTTGTTTTATATAATTGAAGAAGGTAAAACGAAATACCTTACTCATATTATGAAACATAGCCTTTCACTCTCCTCTATCGCTTAATCATCTGTAAGATCTCTTTAAAACGAGGCTTGATCGAATCGTTTAATAACAGTTTCCGATAAATCTTCGCACTCAACATCACAATAATTATGACCATAGCGATCTGTATCAAAAGGCTGACCGAAAATACCGCAAGAGAAATCCGATCCGCAAGATAAGCTACGGGCGCGATGATAAAGGAAAACGGCGGTATGATGGATGCGATCGCATTTACGGTCGTTATATCGGCCATGGATATAAACATTGCCCCCAAATAAGCTATCAAACTAATAGACATAACACTGCTTGTAGCGATCTGAAGATCTTCCTGCTTGCTGCATGCGCTTCCGAAAATACCGCTTAAGAAGGAAAAGAACATAAAGTTTAATACAATTGAAAACATAAGAATAAACAGCGCCTTAGGATCCCATGATAAAATGAAAGTGAAATCCATTCCGCTTGATACAACGTAATCAAACCCCAGCACATTCCTCATTACATAATTCGAAATGCCTGAAGATAACAGAGATAAGAGCATGACCGCCAGTATGTAGCACAGCATTGCCATGATCTTTCCGACCAGTAAGGCCATCGGACGTACACTCACCATAAGACTCTCTGCCAGTTTGGACTGTTTTTCCTCCGTAACGGAAGTGATGATATAAGACGTTGACAGGGATGATGCGATCAATACAATAATGGCAAAAGCCAGGGAAGATTCCAAGAAATCCATAGTATCCAACTCTTTTGTGGCTTCTTCGAAATAATCCTTTTGTGTCATAACATCGTCAAAATCAACACCGCGAAATATTTTTTGTAAGTCGGCATCGGAGAGATCCGCGCTTTCCATTCGCTTGTTGTCAAATACATCTTCACAATATTTTGCTATATCGCTTAATTCCTTTATCCTTATCTGTGTCGTATCACTGACAACACTATCCAGAACATATCCTTCATTTGAAAGGGTCACGATCAAAAGGATCGATGTATCCTCCAGCTCTTTCGTAAGGTCTTCTGCCGTTGCTTCCATGCCGGATAAAACCCTGATATTCTCTTTACGGATCCCGGCTCCATCATTCATTGACACAAGTTCTTCAAAATCACTTTCTTCCATTGTCACAGTTGTTTTTTTTAATACCGTAAGGCTTTCGGTGACAAACTCATCCGGGTGGATTTCCATTGTGGCTTTTGCCGCGTTGGCACCGGCGTTTTGCGATAGACACTGGATCGGTCCCATCAGAGCGAACATGATCACAAAGATGATAAGGCTTGTGATATATCCCTTATTCTTAAAGGTCTGTTGAAGCGTAAAGACAAAGACTTTCATTCCTCCTTTGAGGCTGTAAATATTTTCCCCGGTATTATTCTTCATCTCTGTCCTCCCCGACTTCTCTTACAAAAATCTCGTGAAGGGATAACTCTTTTAATTCAAACGCGATGATGTTTATGTCATTTCCCGTCAGTGTCTTTAACAGCGCGTTTGCTTCCGCGTCCCCCTTAACGCGAAGGTCATATTCAAATTCCTTTTCGGACAATATCTTTATATCTGTATTTTCAAGATAAGGTTTGATATCCTGTTCTGTCTTGATCCTTAGTTTTTCTCTTCCGTAGGATTTTTTGATCTCATTTAAATTACCGGACACTACGGCTTTGGACCTGTGTAAGATTGTTATATCCGTACAGAACTCTTCCACAACTTCCATCTGATGGCTGGACATAATGATATATTTTCCCGCCGCGATCTGCTCGCGAACGACATCTTTTAAAATATCCGTATTGACGGGATCAAGACCGGAAAAAGGCTCATCCAAGACCATTAATTCCGGATCCGAGATCATGGCGATCAAAAACTGGATCTTTTGCTGATTACCTTTCGACAACTGATCGGGGCTTTGCAGTTTTACTTTCTTACTGCTTTTTTTACCTGCCACTCCACCGTTTTGTTCCAATAACAATTCCGCCGCTTTCTCAGGATACAGATATTCCTCTACATTTAAGCGTTCAGCCCAATATTTGATCCTTTTATCCACTGTCTTTCGATCACAACCTCTTAACTCACCGAAATAACGAATCTGATCGATCAAAGGATATTTCGGATATAACCCTCTTTCCTCTGCAAGATAACCGATATTACAGGTATCAAATGTAAGCGGCTTATCATTCCAGAGTGCCTCGCCCCCATCCTTTTCAAGCATTCCGAGCATCATACGGATCGAAGTGGTCTTACCTGCCCCGTTGGTTCCCAGCAAAGCATAAACGCCCGGATTCTCCATGGTAAAACCGATGTTATCCACAACAACTTTTTCTCCGTATTTTTTATACAGATTTTTTACGATCAAACTCATATTTCCCTCCCCTGATACTTTTGATCGGCTTGGATCCATTTTCTTCCAAGCACTTAACAGTGTATTTCACACACGTTGCTAATTTTATCATTTTCTATTTTTTATATCAATATTCCTGTCGCGGGTTTCCATCTTTCTGTCGCGAAACGCACATAAAAAACCTGCAGTCCCTCATACAGCGGATTGCAGGTTGAGATTCATTTAGTAAAACAATACTGCGGTCATCTTATTTCTTTGCTGCCGGCTTCTTTGCGGATTTCTCCGCTGCTTCCTTTTTCGCCTTAACGATCGGTGCTTCCGGCGCATTTTTCTGAATGCTGGCAATACCGTTTAAGCAGCTCTTCAAAGCCTTGTAACCTTCACCTGTAGCGATGATCTGTCCGTTGGCGGCTTTTAAGCGGAAACGATACTCACCTTTCTTATCCTGATATACTTCATACTTCGGATTCTTCAAGGCAACTACCTCTTTTGCCGTCTGATCTTCGATCTGAGAATCCGCGTTTTTGATCACACTGGCAATCCCCTTTTTGCAGCTTGCTTCATTCTTGTAGACCTGAGAGCTGGCGATCACTTCACCGTTGTTTGCCTTCAGATCAAACTTTACCCCTGTTTTTGCTTCACTGATCACAAATTTTCCCATATCTTACCTCCATAAGTGTAAGGACAAATGTTACAGAAATATTATACTCTATGAGAAACAAACATTCCACAAAAATTCAATCCTCTGATACCGAATTTTCTGATACCGAATCTTCTTTCGGGAGCCTCTTAAAGAAATACAGCGCAAAGGGAACAGTTAACGGAAGCGATAAAACAAGAGCCCAGGGCTGCGCCTCCTGTATGCCGGCCAGACCGCGTACTTTCGCAAGGATTACCAGAAAGGGTATAAACAACACACCGCTTCGCAAAGCCGACATAAGCGATGCGCCAAGTCTTCTCCCCGTGCTTTGAAACAGCATCTCCGTCGTCATACAGGGAGGGAGGCATAAGGTTGCAAGCGCCTGTAATACCAACGCTCTTTCTCCGATCGTGACAACCTCAGGATCGTCTCTTAAGAGAGTGATCAACTGTTTGGGAAACAGAATCAGCACGCAACAACCGACGAT
>CALDIE010000235.1 GCA_937901625.1 uncultured Lachnospiraceae bacterium | reverse complement strand
TGGCTGTCTTCCTCTTCACCGATCGGAGTCTCCAAAGATACAGGTTCCTGGGAGATCTTCTGGATCTCACGCACACGCTCTTCGGGCATCTCTATCTTCTCGGCGATCTCGGCAGCGGTCGGTTCGCGTCCCAGCTCCTGTACCAGCTGTCTGTTCACTCTGGTGATCTTATTGATCGTCTCAACCATATGTACCGGGATACGGATCGTTCTTGCCTGATCGGCAATGGCTCTGGTAATGGCCTGACGGATCCACCAGGTCGCATAGGTGGAAAACTTGTATCCCTTGTTGTAATCAAACTTCTCTACAGCCTTGATCAGACCGAGATTTCCTTCCTGGATCAGATCCAAAAACAGAAGTCCGCGGCCGACATAACGCTTCGCGATGCTGACAACGAGTCTTAAGTTGGCGTTTGCCAGACTCTTTCCCGCTTCCTTACCGGCAAAGATACTGTCTTCATTCTCTTCGATCTTCGCTTTTACTTCCCCGATCTCTGTTTCGATCTCGGCAGCCTTTTTCTTGCTGATAGGCTTTTCGCCTTCTTTCGGTTCAAGGCTTTCTTCCAGTTCCTTTAATCTCTTTCGAAGCTCCAGATTCTCTTCTTCCGCCTTGGAACCTTTTTCCATTTTCTTTGCAAGAACGATCTCTTCGTCGGCGCTAAGCAACGGCACCTGACCGATTTCCTTAAGATAGAGACGTACCGGATCATCTATGTTGCTGCCTTCCGCTCCGGTTTCAACATTCTCGATATCCATCTCGATCTCTTTTTCGATCTCTTCGCTTTCCACGATGGAAAGTTCGTCTTCAGGTGCCTCCTCTTCCGCTACCTGAAGCACGATCTTGTTTTTATCGAGGGCGTCCCAAATCTTTTCAAACTGCTCCTCATCCAGATCGAACTCCTGAAAAGTGGAGATTACTTCCTGATAATCCGCCGTACCTCTCTTCTTGGAATTATCCAGGAGTTTTTTCAGTTTTTCGTCTACCCTTGCCTGCATTTCCTGATCCATAGTTTTTCTCCTTTTTCTTTCGTTTTTACTATGTACGTTTTTACTATGTAAGTTTTGTCTTCGAAAGCTCCTCCAAAGCCTTCTTACCCGCGATCATCCGTGCTAACGCCTCCGGATCGCTTCCTACCTTGGCACTGTCTCTTTCAAAACCCTGTTTTTTTACATTGACCACAATATCGTGAAGGGCTTTTTCCTTTTCTTCCGGCGTATCGATCGCGTCAAGTCTGGCGCTAAAGAGTTCGGAAACCCTGCGTTGATCTTCCATGTCTTCAAACATATTGATCACCGCTGCCGGATTTACCTTCTGCTCTTCAAGATCCTCAAAGATCCTTTCCGCTACCTTTTGATACAATTCATCCGTAAAGTCCCCCGGTGCAATGTACTTTTTGATCTTTGTATAAAGACCGGGTTCCTCCACCAGCCAGGTTAGCAACAGACGCTGGGAACGCTTTTCTCTTTCTTCACTGTCGGCGGCTTTTTGCGCGCTCTTATCCCGACCGCCAAAATACTCTCCCGACTCTCTTTTCTCCCTCTCTCTTGCAAACCCCGCACTGTTGGCATGTGCTATCACGAGTTTTTTAAGACTGTCCTCCTGTATGCGGTATTCTTCCGAAACTGCACTTAAGTAGGTATCTCTTTCAATATCGGTCTCAAAACGACAGAGCATACGGGCTATTTCCGTATAAAACTTTGTCTTCTCCGTAGGATCATCCATACGGTACTTTTTCTGTGCCATACGCACTTCAAACATAAAGCCGTTCTCGGCCTGATCCAGCCGTTTCTGATATTCTTCGGCACCCAGATTTTTGATAAACTCATCAGGATCCTTATACGGTTTTAAATCGATCACCCGACCGTTTAATCCGGCTTCCCTCAAAATCCCCAGAGCCCTCAGTGCCGCTGCCGTACCCGCATTGTCGCTGTCATACGCCAGCAGGACATCTTTCGCGTATCGCTTTAATATCGCCGCCTGTCCGGAAGTAAAAGAAGTTCCGAGTGACGCCACCGCCTGTGTAAATCCGGCCTGGTGCTGCGCGATCACATCCATATATCCCTCGCAGAGGATAAACTGATCTTTTCTGGATCTTCTGGCAAAATTAAGTCCGTAGAGATTTCTGGATTTGTCAAAGATCTGCGACTCCGGTGAGTTCAGATACTTGGGTTTCGCATCCCCCATCACACGACCGCCGAAGGCTATGACTTTTCCGTTGATGTCCATGATGGGAAACATCACACGGTTGATGAACTTATCCACCATGCCTTCCCTCTCATAAAACATTCCCAACCCGGACTCACGAATGATGTCATCCGTAAATCCCTTATGTCTTAAATACTTCACCAGATCATCACTGTACTGGAGTGAATATCCCAGTCCGAAACTCCTGCAGGTCTCCTCCGTCAGCTCTCTCTTCATCAAATATTCCCAGCCGAGTTTTCCCTGTTCGCGGCGTAACTGGTAAAAGAAATATCTGCCTGCCTCCGTGTTGGCTTCAAGAAGCTTTTGCTTCCTGTTTTGCATTTCCTTCTCCTGCGCGGAGTATTCCACCTCCGGCAACTGTATTCCCGCCCTGTCCGCCAGAATCTGAACAGCCTCGGGAAACGTAACATTTTCGTATTGCTGGATAAATGTATAAACACTCCCTCCGGCGTGGCATCCGAAACAGAAATACATCTGCTTATATCCGGATACCGAAAATGAAGGAGACTTCTCGTTATGAAAAGGACACAAGCCAAAATAGTTGCCGCCTTGTTTTTTCAATTGTACGTAGGATGAGATCACGTCAACGATGTCATTTCTCTGACGTATTTCCTCCAACAGCTCATCCGGATAATGCAAGATACTCACCTTCTTTTATCAGTGCCAATCCCGTTTTCTCAGTCTTTTGTGCTTCAGGCTTTGGGCTTTATGCTTCTGACTTTGTGCTTTGCCCTTTGTGCTTCAGTCTTTTGTGCTTCAGACTTTCTTCCTAAGACTTACAATACAGTCCACGATCTGGGGATAAAGAGATCTTCATATCTGGCGATCGCGTAATGATCGGTCATGGACGCGATGTAATCCGTTGCCACTCTCTCAACCGTTTCTCCCCTGTCCATCAGATGCTTATATTCCTCCGGAAGCTCGTCCTTATGTGTCACATAATACTCGTAGAGAACCTCCACCAAAACGATCGCTTTTTTCTCTTCACCCTTCACATAAGGATTGGAATATACATTTTCAAACATAAATCTCCGCATCTTCTGCATCGCTTCAGCCACTTCTTCTTCCATCCGTACATCGTTGATATTCAAGCTTGTACTGATGGTATTATGGATCAAACGATCCAGACGATCCTTGGTCGTATAACCCAATACCTTTGCGATGTCCTCGGGAACATCTTTTTCCGTGAGCACCCCGGCCCGGATCGCGTCATCCATATCGTGATGTATGTAGGCAAATTTATCCGAAAGGCGTACTGCCTTTCCTTCCATCGTATACGGCATGCTGGATGTCTGGTGATTCAATATTCCATCCAAAACCTCATCGGTTAAGTTCAATCCTCTGCCGTCTTTTTCAAGCACCTCCACTACCCGGACACTCTGAACATTATGTTCAAACGGCATCGGGCACACTTCATTGAGTGCCTTTTCTCCTGCGTGACCAAAAGGCGTATGTCCGAGATCGTGTCCTAAGGCGATCGCCTCCACGAGTTCTTCATTTAAACGAAGCGCGCGAGCGATCGTTCTTGCGATCTGGGATACTTCCAATGTATGTGTAAGACGCGTCCTGTAATGATCCCCTTCCGGTGTCAGGAAAACCTGCGTCTTATCTTTCAGCCGCCGGAAAGCCTTACTGTGCAGGATACGATCTCTGTCTCTTTGAAATACCGGTCGAATATCGCAAGGGTCTTCCTCTCTTTTTCTCCCTTTGGAATTTTCGCTAAGCGTCGCAAACTCACTAAGCGTTTCTCTCTCGATTGCTTCCAACTGCTCCCTGATCAGCATCACATTACCTCCTGTCCGGCCTGCCTACTTTAACCTGTGTACAATCCCCTAAATATTATATATGCCGCTTTTTCGATTTTTCTTTTTTTCACGGAGAAGTTTTCGTTTCTGCTTTTGTAAAGTCCCCCCCATAGCAGTAATTTCAAGGAAATCTTGCCTGATCATAGGCGCATCCTGCTCCGAAAGGCCTTAACCGCTGCGAAATGCCTTGTCCGCCACGAAATGCCTTGCAGCCTTCACAACAAGCCGCATCCCGCGCGGTAAATCAAAAAAGCAGACATCCCGGGAGATATCTGCTTTTCTTTGTCAACCACATTTCGGCCGATACTATTACCTCGCTTAGAGTGTCTTACTTATAGTAATTTACACCGGATTCGAAGATCTTAAGATCCTGCTCGCCGTAAATATTGATAGCAACTCCGTCTCCGCGTCTTTCGGCGTGAGCCATCTTACCGAAGCACCTTCCGTCAGGAGATGTAATGCCTTCGATCGCCAGATAGGAACCGTTGATGTTCCACTCCTCATCCATCGAAACGTTTCCGTCTATATCCGCATACTGTGTTGCGATCTGACCGTTCTTTGCCAGGCGCTCCAGCCACTCCTTCGGAGCAACAAATCTTCCTTCTCCGTGAGACGCGGGCGAACAGTAGGTTTCTCCGAGTGTTGCCAGTGCAAGCCAGGGGCTCTTGTTTGATACAACCTTGGTATAAGCCATCTTGGAGATATGGCGGTTGATCGTATTAAAGGTCAGTGTCGGGCTGTCCTCTTTTTGTCCGACGATCTCACCGTACGGTACCAGTCCCAGTTTGATCAGAGCCTGGAATCCGTTACATATACCCAGTACAAGACCGTCTCTGTTTGTGAGCAGATCCATCACGGCATCCTTGATCTTCTCATTCTGGAAAGCCGTCGCGAAGAACTTCGCCGAACCATCCGGCTCGTCACCTGCGGAAAATCCGCCGGGGAACATAATGATCTGTGCCTTTTTGATCTGCCTTTCAAATTCCTGTACGGACTCAACGATATCCTGCGCATTGCGGTTTCTGAAGATACCGATATTTACATCCGCTCCTGCTCTTACAAATGCTCTTCCGGAATCGTATTCGCAGTTGGTTCCGGGGAAAGCGGGGATAAATACCACAGGTCTTGCAACCTTATTCTTACATACATATACTTCGTCTGCCTTGTACAGAGGTACATCGATCGCCGTCTCATCATAGGTAACTCTCGAAGGAAATACCTTTTCCAACGGCTTCTTCCATGCTTCCAGCGCTTCCTTCCCGGTGATCACCGTATCCTTGTAGGAGAAATCTCCCTCTGTTACAGTACCGATCAGAACATAATCCCCGCTGATATCCTGAAGGACCTCTGCAGGTACTTCCAGAATGATGTTAGCTATACGGTTTCCAAAGATGTCTTCCTCTGTCAGTTCATCGGAAAGCGCTACGCCGAGGCCGTTGCCGAATCCCATCTTGGAGACAGCCGGTACGATACCGTTTGAATCCGTTACATAGGCCGCTACAGCCTTCTTCTCAGCGATCAGATGAGCGATCTCATCATAGATTTCCATTACATCACGATAGATAGGAACATCATATTCATCTCTGGGCATCTCAAACATGATCAACATATCGCCGGCTTTCTTTAACTCCGGTGTGATCACATCCTGCTGTTTTGCCACATCTACCGCAAACGATACGAGCGTAGGCGGTACATCGATATGATTAAAGGTTCCGGACATGGAATCCTTACCGCCGATACTTGCCAGACCAAAACCTAACTGTGCGTCATAAGCACCCAGCAGTGCCGCAAACGGCTGGCTCCATCTCGACGGATCCTCTGTCATTCTCCGGAAATACTCCTGGAAGGTGAAATGGATCTTCTTATAATCTCCACCGGCAGCCACTATCTTTGCAATGGATGTCATCACGGCGTAGATCGCTCCGTGATACGGGCTCCAGGAAGACAGATACGGATCATAGCCGAAACTCATCATCGTCACGGTATCCGACTGCATCTTATCAAGCATCGGGAGCCTGGCTACCATCGTCTGTGTCTCGGTAAGCTGATATTTCCCGCCGTAAGGCATATATACGCTTCCGGCACCGATCGACGCGTCAAACATCTCCACCAGTCCCTTTTGCGAACATACGTTAAGATCCTTTAATGTAGTGATCCAGGCTTCTTTTACATCCCCGCGATCGATCGCTTCCTGAACACCGCGGATGGCGATACGCTCCAGGTAATTCTCTCCCTCTGCGGGAACCTCAACCTTAACGGCGCACTCCTGATGCGCTCCGTTAGTATTTAAGAATGCTCTGGAGAGGTTTACGATATCTTTCCCTCTCCACTGAAGAACAAGTCTGGGTTCTTCGGTAACCACTGCAACTGCTGTAGCCTCGAGGTTTTCCTCAGCGGCATATCCCATGAATTCATCCACATCCTTAGGATCTACAACTACAGCCATACGCTCCTGAGACTCGGAAATAGCGAGTTCCGTACCGTCTAAACCGGCATACTTCTTCGGAACCTTATCCAGATCGACCGTAAGACCGTCGGCAAGTTCTCCGATCGCCACAGATACACCGCCGGCACCGAAATCGTTACATTTTCTGATCAGGCGGCTTACTTCCGGACGTCTGAACAGTCTCTGCAACTTTCTCTCCGTAGGCGCGTTACCCTTTTGTACTTCCGCGCCGCACACTTCGATCGACTTCTCGGTATGTACTTTTGAAGATCCGGTAGCGCCGCCGCATCCGTCACGTCCGGTTCTTCCTCCAAGGAGGATAATGATATCTCCCGGATCGGAGGTAAGACGCATAACATTCTTTCTGGGCGCCGCGCCCATCACAGCTCCGATCTCCATACGCTTTGCAACATAATCGGGATGATAGATTTCTTTTACATACCCTGTCGCGAGCCCGATCTGGTTACCGTAGGATGAGTATCCCTGCGCCGCGCCTCGAACGAGCTTCTTTTGAGGGAGCTTCCCCTTAAGTGTATCCGCAACAGATACCGTGGGATCGGCCGCGCCTGTAATACGCATTGCCTGATATACATAAGAACGTCCGGACA
>CALDIE010000234.1 GCA_937901625.1 uncultured Lachnospiraceae bacterium | reverse complement strand
GTTATGAAGGATGGTGTCATCCAGCAGGTAGATACCCCTCAGAATCTGTATGAGAAGCCTCAGAACCTGTTCGTAGCAGGATTCATGGGATCTCCTCAGATGAACTTCCTTGATGCTGTTGTTGAAATTCAGGGTGATGTTGCCTGCCTGAAGATTGCGGATCGTACCATTCCTCTGCCTCCCGCTAAGTCCAAGAAGCTGATCGACGGCGGCTATGACGGAAAGACCGTTACCTTCGGTATCCGTCCTGAGGATGTATATGATTCCGAGATGATGGTTGAGGCTAATCCTGCCAGCACCTTTGAGTCTACCATCAAGGTTTACGAATTGCTTGGTGCAGAAGTATTCTTATACTTCGATCTGGATGAGTTCCCGATGACCGCGAGAGTTGATCCCAGAACAAGCGCAAGACCCGGCGATGTTGTTAAGTTTGCTTTCGATGTTGAGAAGATTCACGTATTCGATAAGGAAACCGAGATGACGATCACCAACTAGTCTGTATCCTTTTAAATCAGTATTATTCGGATCCGCAGGTGTAAAAACCTGCGGGTCTTTTTTTGTTAAAGCAGTCGTTAAAGCAGTCGCTAAAGCAGTCGCTAAAGCGCTCGCTTTGTGCGCGGACAGCCGGCGAGCATCCCGGCTCGTTGATGATTTTGAAAAACCGTGATAAGATAACAGCAGTGTGGATATAAAAAAGAAAGTGACAGTATATTTATATGGATTTTGAAACGATGCTGCAAAAATACATAGACATATGCAAGGAAGAAACGGGAGTGGATCTGGCGGTTACGGACATTAAAGGAAATATGATCGCCGGTACATATGCGTCCGATAAGGAATTGCCGAAAAAATACACGGAAACGCCGGATGGGAGGTATCGCGTGTACGCATCCGGAAAAGGCGCTGATACGGCTGCGGTCATGCTGAGCGGATGGATACAGATCCGGAACGCGTTGATGGACGAAGAGGGCGCGGTGGATGAAACAGAAGCTTTCTGGCTGAGACTGATGAAGGAAACGGTGCGTCGTAACGCATCGGAGGAAGAGGCGGCCGGAATGCAGAGACTTACGGAAGAATACGGCAGGGGGGCGGAAAAGATCGGTATCGATCCGGAAGTAAAGCGCATCGTCTACCTGTTAGAGATCGGCAAAGGACAGAATAATACGGAATTAAACAGTGCGGCGGTGGAGCTTTTAAAACAGATGTCGCCGGATCCGGGGAAAAGCAGTATTGTTCACGGAGAAGACGGGCTGCTCATCGTCATTCGGGAAGTTGGCGGGAAATTAAGCGGAAAGAAAGAGATAAGTCAGTATCGGATCTGGGCGGAGGAATATGTCAGTATGATCAATACGGAGCTTATGGAAAAAGTGAGTGTTGCCTACGGTAATCCGTCGGAAACGCTGCCGGAGGTTGCCTGCTCCTACCGGGAGGCGCTGGAGGCACTTAATGTGATGGGAAAATATTACGAAGAACGGACGATCGCATCCTATGCGGCGCTGGATGTCGGAGGGCTTTTCTATCATGTGCCGGAAGAGATACAGAGACGCTTTTTGAGAGAGATCTTTGGTGAAAAGGAGACGGTGACTCTCAGCGAAAAAGAGCTTCAGATGGTAGTAAAGTTTTTTGAAAAGGATTTAAACCTCACGGAAGCAGCCAAGGATCTGTATATGCACCGGAATACACTTGCGTATCATTTAAAAAAAGTGCAGGATAAGACTGGACTCGATATCCGTAAGTTTGATGACGCGCAAAAATTAAAGCTCGCGATGATGTTAAAAATTTAGAGATGTCATATGCCCCGCAGCATGGCTGTGGGGATTTTTTTTCTTGCGATGGACAGAAATGTATTCAGTTCTTCGTTCGAAAAGGAGGAGCACAGGTCTTTACGGTTTTCAAGAAGAGAGATGACTAGGTCGCTTTCCCGGTAGGACTGCAGATAGTAGGCTTTTGCGCCTGCGATCCAATCGCAGATATCTTCCATCTGTTCATAGTCATGCAGACCGCGCACCAAAGTGGTGCGAAATTCATAGTCGATACCGGAGGACAGCAGAAAACGGATGCTGGCATCATAAGGAGCAATAACGACGGCGGGATCGGAAAGCCCGTGAAGTCCGGCAACATAGGCATAGCGGGAGGGAGAAGCTTTGATATCCATGGCGACCATGTCGATTAGGTGATCTTTCCATAATCGATCCAGCAAGTCGGGATCCCGTCCGTTGGAGTCGAGTTTCACTTTGAGTCCCAGATCCTTGATCTTTTTCAGGAATTCCGCAAGGTCGGGCTGGACGGTAGGTTCTCCTCCGGTGACGCATACGCCTTCTAAAATACCTGCTCTTTTTTTGATTTTTGCCAGAACTTCGTCCTCGGGGATCGGCTCATCAAAATAAGACGGCAGGACGAGACCTCCGTTTTGACAATAGGGGCATCGCATGTTGCAGCCCTGCGTAAAAACGGTGCAGGCGATCATGCCGGGATAGTCCAATAAAGTTGTGGGTTGAAATCCTCCGATCCTCATGTGTATAGTATAACACAGATGAAAATAATGATAAGGGAGTGCTGCCTGATGGACAGAAAATTATCTCTGCGGGATGTGCGTATCCGTCCGATCCGGATGACGGATGAAAGGGAAATGGAAAAGATCATTCGAAATTCCATGGCAGAAGCCGGGATCGACCGGATGGAAGGCTATCGGGATGATGTCGAATTGGAAACCTTGTATTCTTATTACGGAGAAAAAGAAAAGACGAGATATTTCGTTGCGGAACATAAGAACGGGGAAATCTTAGGCGGGATCGGAGTCAGACCCTGTCCGGAAAAAAAGACGAAAGAAGATGCCAGGGAGGCAGGGGAGGATATCTGCGAGATACAAAAGCTCTATATCGTACCGGTGGCAAAAGGGATCGGTCTTGGGAAAAAGCTTTTGATGAGCGCGCTGGCATACGCCGGAAATTTTTATCAGCTCTGTGAGGTGACGGTGCCGGAGGTATCGGAAAGCGCCCTTCGATTTTTTGAACGCAACGGTTTTGGCGCTGTTACGGAAGAGGATACAAAAAATGTGATCTTCCAAAGAAGATTTTCGGAGAAGATCAGTAAGTCGCAAAAACGGGCGATCAGAAGGGAAGAAAAGGCGAGAGAGGAAGAAGAGCATTTAAAAGCACAACGCCTTGCGGATGAAAACTATATGTCGGAAGCCGTCCGGCTGGCCGGGAAAGCGGCAAAGTTAGGTGAAGTACCGATCGGTTGTGTGATCGTTTATAAAGATCCGCT
>CALDIE010000233.1 GCA_937901625.1 uncultured Lachnospiraceae bacterium | reverse complement strand
CAGACGTGTGCTCTTCCGATCTCCGGATACATAGCTCGTAAGCTGTCCGACCGTTAAATTGGTATTTGCGATATAAACATTTGCTTCATAGTAGATCTGTTCCAGTCTTGCTCTTGTTTCTGCTGTCAGATCCCTGACGAGATAGATCCTGTCTAAATACTCCCGTAAGATCACATAGGCCGACTGGCGATCTTCGTTGCTGATCTTTTCCGTCGGATCCTTTGTCTCATATGTTGCCACATTGACGGACGCGGAAACCGTTTGAACATCCCCCGCCGCCGGCACCGCTAAGATCATACCTGTCATCATAAGCGCCGCCAGGATCTTACCTGCTGCTTTTTTACGAAACTCCCTTTTCATTTGTACTACTCCTCCCCGTATTTTTTTTCTGGATTGTGATATCGGTATCAGCAGATACAATCTCCGCTTCCCTGAAAAATCGGTTACTTATCATCGGAAGCCTTCTGTGCTGCCGCCACTTCTTCCCAAAGTCCCGATGGTGATGCCTGTGTCTGCGGCACTTTGGGAACTCCCGGAATATTTGATATTTCTGCTGCTTCCGCCGTGGCCGGTACGTTCAGCGCATTCGATATCTCTGCTGCTACCGCCGTGTTTGATACGCCCGTCGTTTTCGCTGCATCCAACATTTCCAGCGTCGCGCCGTCAAGCGTGCCGCCCATCTCGTTTCCTCCGTTGCCAAGGCGTTCTTCCATGGACTTGCCGCGGTTATCGTCGATCCGTAAGATCTTTCCGTCACGGATATGGATCACACGATCACCGAAACTCGCAAGGTAATTATCATGGGTAACCATGACCATCGTCTGACCTTTTTCATGTACGATCTTGCGGATCAGCTGCAGTACTTCCATGGTCGTATTGGAATCGAGATTTCCCGTCGGCTCATCCGCAAATACGATCTCCGGCTCCACCACAAGGGCTCTCGCAATTCCCACACGCTGCTGCTGACCACCGGACATCTGTCCCGGACGGTGTTTGGAGTATTTTTCAAGGCCTACGAGTTTCAGCATTCTTTTTGCCCGCAGTTCCCTGATCTGCTTATCCACTCCCTGAAAGGTAAGCGGCATAGCCACGTTCTCCAACGCCGTCATGTTCGGCAGAAGATTGTAGGACTGAAAAATAAATCCCACATGCGCCTGCCTGAAAAGAACCAGCTGAGACTCGCTTTTCTTTTCTATATGTTCTCCCGCGATCACTATCTGACCCTTTGTCGGTTTTTCAAGCCCGGCCATCATGTTCAGCAAAGTGGATTTTCCGGAACCGGATGTGCCGACGATACAGCAAAACTCGCCTTTTTCGATTTCAAAGTCCACGCCGTTAAGCGCGCGCACTTTATTGTTTCCGACCCGATAGATCTTATACAGATCCCGAACCCGGATCACACTCTCTCCCATATCTCCTCTCCCTCTTTAGGTTTTCGTCTCCCATGAGCGAAAAATCCGCATCATTTTTCGCTGTTTACGAATCACTCATGATCCTGTACATTTCCGGTCTTCGGTCACGAAACAGCCCCCAGCTGTAACGAAGATCACGAGCCGCATCCAGATCTTCCTGTCCGGTTACGATCCCTTCCTCATCTCTGCCAAGACTTGCCCTGATCTCACCTGTGGGGTCCGTTATAAAAGAAGAACCGTAAAAGTTCAATGCCGATATTTGCCCTCCGTTTGCCTCTGATGGAGTTACCTCCTCAAGCCCCACGCGGTTTGCGGCCACAAGCGGAACTACGTTGGAAGCAGCATGTCCCTGCATACATCGTCTCCAGTGAGGCATACTGTCCACTTCCAGGATCGGTTCCGAACCGATCGCCGTCGGATAGAGGAGAATTTCCGCGCCCTTAAGAACCATGCATCGGGCGCTTTCCGGAAACCACTGATCCCAGCAGATCCCGACGCCGATTCTGGCGTAGGCCGTATCCCATACCTTAAATCCGGTATTTCCCGGTGTAAAATAAAATTTCTCCTGATAATAATGATCGTCCGGAACATGCGTCTTACGATATACACCAAGCATCTTTCCGTCAGCGTCGATCACTGCCACGCTGTTATAGAATACGTTCCCGTCCCTTTCGTAAAAACTGATCGGTAAAACAACCTCGCATTCTTTTGCCACTTTCTTAAAAAGCCGCACGGCCGGATTTTCATCCACCGGCGTAGCATAAGCATAATAATCATAATTTCGCTCCTGGCAAAAATAGGGTCTTTCAAACAGCTCCGGAAGCAGTATGATCTTTGCTCCCTCTCCTGCTGCCTCTCTGACCATCTCTTCAGCATGTGCCAGATTAGTCCCGATATCCGCTGTCATTCTCATCTGTATCCCGGCAAACTTTATCTCCCGCATGGTCATTCCACCTCCCGATATGGAATCTGTTGTGTAATGCAATGAATATTTCCACCGCCTACGATAATATCCCTCGCGTAAACCGGAACGATACGACGCTCGTCAAAAACCCGTTGCAGGATCTCGACGGCCTGCGCATCATTCTCATCCCCGAACTGCGGTAGCAGGATCGCGTCATTGGATATGTAAAAATTCACATAACTTGCTGCCAGGCGTTCTCCTGCTTCACGACTGTCTTCACCCTCTTCAAAAACATAACCTTTCAGATCTTCTTCAGTCACACAGACCGGGTTCTTTGGAATCGGAAGTTTGGTAACTTTAAACTTTCGTCCCGCTGCGTCCGTTTCGCTTTCCAGCACTTTAAGATCTTCCAGACTCATCTCATATTGAGGATCGTTTATATCATCCGTCCATGCCAGGATCACTTCCCCCGGTCTTGCAAAAGCACAGACATTATCCACATGTTCATTTGTCTCATCATTATAGATCCCGTTCGGAAGCCAGATCACTTTCTTTGCTCCCAGATATGTCTTCAGTTTTTCCTCAATCTCTGCTTTGGAAAGAGAAGGATTTCTTCCGGGACTTAGAAGACACGCTTCCGTAACGATCAACGTCCCTTCACCGTCACTGTGGATCGAACCTCCCTCCAGCACAAAGGGTGAGGCGTCATACCCGTCTACAGAGATTGCCTCCATAAATGCCTTTGCCAGAGCGTTGTCCTTCTCCCAGGAGGCATACAGACCGTCATATGTACCTCCCCATGCGTTGAAGGACCAGTTGTTCCCGCGTATCCTGCCCTTTTTATCCCTTACAAAAGTCGGTCCGACATCCCTTGCCCAGGCGTCATCGCTTGGCAGGATCAGAAGACTCACTTCCCCTGGAAGCATCTGCTTTGCCTCCTCGTAACGTTCGGGCGATACGATCATATACATCTTCTCACTCTTTGCGATCTCCGAAGCAATCTGCGCAAACACGCATCCGGCAGCCTTCCCTCCGTAGGGCCAGGATCCCGGTCTTTCCGGCCAGATCATCAGGCACCCGTGGTGTTTTTCAAATTCGCCGGGCATCCAAAAGCCATCCTGTGCCGGTGTTGAATCAAGCATCCCCATTACGACAACCTCATCTTAAAATCATCATATCCGAAACGCTTAACGATCTCGCACTCTCCGTCCGGATGCTGCGAAACGATCAGGGGCAGTCCGATTCCGTTAAACGTATTATTCTTAACCATGGAATAAATAGCCATATCCTCAAAATACAAAACATCTCCGGGTTTAACCGCTTGATCAAAGGAATACTCACCGATCACATCTCCCGCAAGACAGGTGTATGAGGACAAGCGATAGGTATACTTTTTTTCTTCGGGCTCCCCGGCGCCCGTAAGAGGCGGACGGTATGGCATTTCCAAAACATCCGGCATATGGCAGGCAGCGGAAGCGTCCAGGATCAACGTTGTCACATCACCGTTTCTTACTACCTCCAGCACTTCCGCCTTTAACACGCCGGCATTGATGGCAACTGCCTCGCCCGGTTCAAGATACACACAAAGCCCATAGGTATCCCGCACATATTTTAAGAGGCGGATCAACCCGTCCACATCATAGGATGCGACCGTAATATGATGCCCACCTCCCATATTCAGCCATTTCATCTTTTTTAAAAGCTGCGCAAATTTTTGTTCCACAACGGCAAAGGTTTCTTCAAGCGCATCGAACCCCTGCTCACAGAGCGTATGGAAATGCAGCCCCTCCATCCCGGAAAGAGGTCCGTCTAACAGTGCTTTAGCCTCCGCTTCGCTTAGAGCTTCGCTGCTCTTTACCTCTTCTTCATTTTTATAAAAACCTGCTTCCCACAGTACCCTTCTTATATTCGCAAGGGTCGTCCCCAGGCGGGAGCCGGGAGCGCAGGGATCGTAGATCGCATGATCTTTTTGCGTAGAATGCTCCGGATTGATCCGAAGTCCGAAACTTTTTCCCGCCGTCCTCTCTTTATAACGGATCAGCTGATCCGGCGAATTAAAACTGATATGGTCGCAATATTTTACGATCTCATCGAATTCGCTTTCTTTATAGGCCGGTGAAAATATGTGATTTTCCTTACGCATCTCCTCCGCTCCGAGTCTGGCTTCGTAGAGACCGCTTGCCGTAGCACCGCTTATGTACTTTCCGATGAGCGGATACTCGTAAAACATGGAGAAGCACTTTTGTGCCAATAAGATCTTACAACCGCTTTTCTCCTCCACCCGTTTTAATATCTCCAGATTTCGGATAAGTGCTGCTTCCTCTATTATATATGCCGGTGTCGGCACCGCATCCCTTGTCAATCTTTACACCTCATTACCTTTAGTCCACCAGTACGGGATTCTCATCCACTATCCAGGGTAGTCCGTACTTATTCAACGCTTCCATATACGGATCGGGATCAAACTCATCTGTCGTAAATACGCCGGGTTTCGCCCACCGGCCGGTTGCCACCAACATCGTTCCGATCATGGCCGGTACGCCGGTAGTATAAGAGATCGCCTGAGAGCCTACCTCCCGATAGCACTCCTGATGGTCGCAAACATTGTATATATAAAGTGTCTTTTCCTTGCCGTCTCTGATACCGGTAAAGATACAGCCGATATTGGTCTTCCCCACCGTCCTCGGTCCCAGTGAAGCCGGATCGGGAAGAAGCGCTTTCAGAAACTGGATGGGAACGATCTCTCTTCCTTCAAACTCAACGGGAACGGTAGAGAGCATGCCGACATTTTCCAGACATTTCATGTGTGTTAAGTAACTCTGTCCGAAGGTCATAAAGAAACGGATCCTTTTTACGTGCGGTATATTGGCAGCAAGTGCCTCGATTTCCTCGTGGTGCAAAAGATACATATCCTTCTTACCTACGCCGGCGAAATCATATTCCCTCCTGATCTCCATCGGCTCAGTCTCGATCCACCTGCCGTTCTCCCAGTATGATCCGGGCGCGGATACTTCGCGGAGATTGATCTCCGGATTGAAGTTCGTTGCAAAGGGATAACCATGGTCGCCACCGTTGCAGTCGAGAATATCGATGGTATGGATTTCATCAAAATAGTGCTTCTGTGCATAGGCCGTAAAAACACTGGTTACACCCGGATCAAAACCGCTTCCCAATAGTCCGGTGATACCGGCTTTTTCATAGCGCTCTCTGTACGCCCACTGCCAGGAATAGTCAAAATAAGCCGTAAACCCAAGTCTCTTGCAACGTTCTTCATAAACCGCTCTCCAGGCCGGATCATCGGTATTTTCACACTCATAATTGGCCGTATCGACGTAAGGAACCCTGCACTCCAAGATCGGAAGAGCGTCGTGTAGGGAAAGAGTGTAG
>CALDIE010000232.1 GCA_937901625.1 uncultured Lachnospiraceae bacterium | reverse complement strand
GCTCGAGGCGCAGGACATCACAGTCCCCGGCGACGTTTCTTCCGCCGCGTTCTTCCTGGCCGCGGGAGCGGTCGTGCCGGGCAGTGAGATCCTGGTGAAGAACGTCGGTCTCAATCCCACCCGCGACGGCGTGATCCGCGTGATCCGGAAAATGGGAGGAAATATCGAATTGCTAAATAAAAGGACATCCGGCGGCGAAGACACCGCGGATATCCTGGTAAAATACAGCGATTTAAAAGCCTGCGAGATCAGTGGCGATATCATCCCCACACTGATCGATGAAATTCCGATCCTTGCCGTTCTGGCAGCTTATGCCGAAGGAACAACATATATCAAAGATGCTGCCGAACTGCATTATAAAGAATGCGACCGCATCGAAGCTATGGTGGTAAACTTGCGTGCCTTAGGCGTTCCCTCCATCGCTACGGAAGATGGCATGATCATCGAAGGAAGGGGTGCCTTAAAAGGCGGTACCGTCGACAGTTATGACGACCATCGGATTGCGATGAGTTTTGCGATCGGCGCTCTGGCAGCAGAGGGAACCGTAGAAATCGGGAAACCGGAATGTGTAAGCATCTCCTTCCCTGATTTCTTTAAAATGATCGGAGATTTTTCCCGGTAAAGGAAATGGAGTTACTTTGAAAAGAACTGTCGCATCTCAAGGATCGGAATCGGACGCGAATACCTGTATCCCTGCAAATAGCTTGCGGACATGTCCTTACATTGCTTTTCATCATGCTCCGTTTCCACTCCTTCATACAGAACATAATATGTCAATTCGGAGAACATCCTTGCCAGACTCTCCACCATCTTTTCCGACCGCTCATCCTGCTGACTTATATTCACCAGAGAGCGGTCAAATTTTATGATATCAAAAGGAAGCGCAAGAATCCTTTCCATATTGGAATATCCCGTTCCAAAGTCATCCAGATAAATCTTGATCCCTTTTGCCTTTAACTCCTCGATCTTTTCTTTGATCAGAACAAAGTCACCTTCATTTCTGGTTTCTGTGATCTCAATGGCGATCTTTTCAAACGGAATACCGCTCTCAGCGATGATACTGCTGATATCTTCCGTAAAGTTCTCTTCCTTCAATTCCGTGGAAGAGACATTTACCGAGATACGGTTGATCTCATATCCTTCATTCAACAGCTTTTTTAATGTCATACAAGTCTTATGCAGGATGATCTCCGTCAGAATATGGATATATCCGTTATTTTCCGCCAACGGTATAAACTCATCCGGAAATACAAGATCGTACTTCGGAAGTGAAAGCCGCATCAGTGCCTCTGCCGTATCATATTTACCGGTTTCGATATTTAATACCGGCTGGCAATATACACAGACTCTCTTATCATCCGGATCCTTCTTCTTATGGATATCACTTAACTCCGAAAGAATATAATTGATTTTCTCATAAGCCGTCACATCCTCCGGTTGCACGAAATGAACCGAATTGACCTCATGACTCCGCTCTATACTCTTGATAAAACGCACATAATCATTTTTTTCACTGATCGCATCAATGGAAACGCCGGCCACGATCTTATAATCATAGCGAAAACGCTTATATTCTTCATGAAAACGTGCGAGAATCTCTTCAAACTTTTTCTCATATTCCGAATTAAAATCCTTTCTGGTAAATAAGATCATTCGTCCGTTGCTTACCTGAAAGAGATTTGCCTCTCTAAAGTATATTGCGGAAAACTTTCGGATCATATCCTGCAGTTCCATCGTCATGCTTTTTCCCTCTGTATCGAAATCCGGCAGATACAGACTTATAAAGATCAGCTCGTGCTTATGTTCATAGTTATAGCGGACCATATCTTCCAAAGCACGGACATCGATCGTTCCCAACTCAATATTATACGGATTGGAATGAACAAGATACAGCATGGCAATAATAGGAAAAAGAAACGAAGCAGTTGTAAAAGCCGTATTTCCGTGTCTGCCCTGCATATACAGGATCAGAAAGGCAATCGCCATGGAGCCGTAAAAACCGTACATAACCTTCCTGTAGATCCTGTTTCTGTATCTGATCATTAAATAACAGATGATAACGATAAAAAGAAGATAACCGATCAAGAAGATATTAATCCCGCTGATCGCCCTTCCACGTCTGTCCAGACGAAATCCCGTTCCCCTGACAGATGTAACAATATCAACGATTATTATAGAAAGATATACCAGTACGGAAACAGACATGACCGGAATTGTCCGGTCCTTTTCAAGACGTTGCAGAGTAACGATATATACAACAAAGAGTAATAGTGTGGAAAACAGAAGAGCGTGATACATCACCCTTAAAACATAAACGATCACATAGTCGCCATTTGTTGTCCGCGAATATATGGTATGGTAGATCATATTGCATAATGCGGCAAGGACAACATAAACCAGAGAATTCATATAGATCAAATAAGCCTTTGTCTTATTCGTGTAGGAGAAAAAAAGCAAAACAAAAATAAGGAGTCCGAAACCGAGCACCATAATATCTCCCACTGCTGAATACCTGTCAAAATACATCGCTTGTCCCATAAAAAACACTCCCATACTTGTTTTATTGAACAATTTTTCGACTGAATCTCTTTAAGGGTGGCTGATCAGCCTCCCATCTCACTTCGTTCCAAAAGGCGCTCATAGATCTCGATACGTTTCATATCCACTTCCGTCATACCGATAAAGATACCGCCATAAAAGCAGGTATCATCCTGCTTAACGGAACGTACCACCTGAACAAAAGCATGGATCGTTTCCTTTGTCCAGATCGTAAGCAAACACTCATAAACAGACCCGATCTTTAATACCTGGTCACAGGTAAAACCGATGCCCCTCTTGGAGATGTTTTTTACATCGATCTCCGCTTCCTCTTCGATCTCATCCTTTAACTGATCTTCCAGCCCGACCCTTTTAGCCAAAATGCGGCTTTCCAGATCGAGCCTTCTGTCCTTTCTTTTTTCTTCCATAAACTGTCTTCCTCTCTTCCTGTGTAAATGAATCTGATCAAACATCTTTCCTTCAGATAAAGAAACAGGCATCTCCAAAACTAAAAAATCTGTATCTTTCACGGATCGCCTCTTCGTAGGCGGCCATCACGTGTTCTTTCCCCGCAAAAGCCGAAACCAGCATCAATAACGTTGATTCGGGCAGATGAAAATTCGTGATCAGTCCATCCACCATCTTGAAGGTATACCCGGGATAGATGAAAATATCCGTATCTGTAAATCCGCTGTGAAGAACTCCTTTTTCATCCGACATGCTTTCGACCGTACGCACCGATGTTGTACCGACACAGATAATACGTCCGCCGGCTTCTTTCACCCGGCAATGCCAGTTCGTCACGCAGGCGAGCGTTCTCGTCCTGAGCAGCGCGCAGCTTAGCGTTGAGATCGCTAAGAGCGGCAGCGTGAGCAGCATTGATAGCGTCAACATCGGGAGTCTTGTTCCAAGTAGCCTTGCCAAGGTTGTAGGTCAAACCTACTTCAACGTTCAGAGTACGGTCGTGGTTTACAAAGAAACCTTTGACAGTACGTCCGTCCTTAGGCTGTGTACCGGGGAGTCTGCCCTCGAAGCCATCATAGTCAGAAAGACCGATGTTGTAGTTAACATCCAAGTTGATAGCCCACTTCTTGTTCAGCTTAAACTCATTCAAAAGACCGATACCCCATACAGGAGCATAGCAGTTAACGTCCATGTTACGGTTCAAACCAACACCTGCATAAGGAATGAAGTTCCAAACGCGGTTCTCGTTGTAACCCAGCAACATGTTGCTCAGATTGAACAGAACTTGCTCGTTCAAAGTCCAATACTTGTTGGCGTTGGTCTTCTTGTCTTCAGAAACAACAGTGCGTCCCCAAATACCATTGAACTTTGTGCGAAGTCCAAGACCCGGAGTGAACCACTTACCAACAGCTACCGAGAAACCAAGGTTGTTACGGAAGCCCTTTAAAGGACTCTTTGAGAAGTTGTTGCCTACCTCTTGGTTGCCCCAGAATGCAGTTCCAACAGCATTGGCTTGGATAAACCAATTGCTCCAGAAAGAATTAGTGGAAACACTGTACTTCTCTGTAGGTACAGCGTCGTTCTGTGCCATAGTAGCTACAGAAACACCGGCAAATGCCAGTACCATTAATAACTTTTTCATATCTATACTAATTAATGTAAATTATATGCACATTCGCATTTTATTGTGCAAAATTACGTAAATAATTTTATTCCACCAACATTTTTTACGATAAATTGCACATTTTAAGGCAAAAAATTGCTTTATATCATGGACTTTTGGCAATTTTTTAACATTTTTGAGTGTAAATCAAACATTATCCGAGCAATTGTTCAATGTCGCGTTGTGGCAAAATGCAAATGATGGCACGCCCATCGGGAGTGTAGTTAACGTTGGAGCATGAGAACAAACGATTAATCAGATTTTCCATCTCGTCATTGTTCAATACCTGTCCGCGGGGAATGGCGGCATGTCGCGCCATGCTGAGTGCTAACGACTGATGAATACCATCAGCTGAATGCGCTCCTTTATCAAGCGCATCGGCCACAATGTCGCGCAACAACTGCACCGGATTGATGCCTTCCATACCGGCCGGCACACCATTGACGGCATAGCTGTTTTGTCCTAAATCCGTAAGATCGAAACCGATTGCTGACAAATCGGGCATGATTTTCTGCAATATCACAGCATCCGACGGAGAGAATTGGATGGCTTCAGGAAACAACACCCGCTGACTGCTGGATTGGCGCTGTTGCAACTGCTGCATGTACTGTTCATATCGAACACGCACATCAGCACGATATTGGTCTATTATCATGAGTCCCGACTTTACGGCTGTCATGATATAGCATCCTTTATATTGATAATGTGTAGGAGACTTATCTTCTATCAATGCAGCATCCGCAATGGATGGCGATGAAGTGGCGTTGTCGGCTAATGCGCCAAACAAATCGTAGGTTTCATCATGGTGCTGCGGCAATCCGCCGTAAAGCTCTTCCCATCCTTCCACAACAGGTTTAGCATGTTCCGAATGCTGTTCAAAAGGATTATATGACGGATTGTAAGACGGGCGTGGCTGGCTGACAGGACGCGTAGGGTCGAACACCGGAATGTCGGGACGTCCTTCGGTATCAAAATCAATCTGAGGCACTTCACAGAATTTTCCAACAGCATCTTTGATGGCTGCCGTAAGGATTTGCCAGATAGACTGCTCGTTTTCAAACTTTATCTCAGTCTTGGTGGGATGGATATTCACATCAATATCCGATGGTTTGACATCGAAATAAATAAAATAAGGCACTTGCATGCCGACAGGCACCAATCGATCGAACGCTTGTAATACGGCTTTATGGAAATAGGCATGCTTCATGTAACGCCCGTTGACAAAGAAATAAGTATGTACTCCTTTCTTTCTGGCAGACTCCGGTCGCCCTACAAAACCGGCAATCTTGCACATGGCCGTCTCAACCTCAACAGGCAGTAAGTCTTGACTGATGCGTTTGCCAAACACATCGGCAATGCGCTGACGTAACGACCCCGCACGCAGGTTCAGCAACTCCTGCCCATTGCTATGCAGTGTGAAATGAATATCGGGATAAACCAGCACAATGCGCTCAAAAGCTGTCAAGATATTATTGAGTTCTGTGGCATTGGTTTTAAGAAACTTGCGCCGCGCCGGAACATTAAAAAACAAATTGCTC
>CALDIE010000231.1 GCA_937901625.1 uncultured Lachnospiraceae bacterium | reverse complement strand
TGGAGTTCAGACGTGTGCTCTTCCGATCTGTGGTAAGCCTGCAAAGCGTGAGACTAATACAATGCCTCAATGGGCAGGATCATCCTGGTATTTCTTACGTTATGTAGATAATAAGAATGATAAAGAGCTTGTAAACAGAGAAAAGGCAGATAAGTATCTTCCTGTAGATATGTATATCGGTGGTGTAGAGCATGCGGTTCTTCACTTACTTTACTCAAGATTTTACACCAAGTTCTTAAATGATATCGGTGTTGTTGATTTTGATGAGCCTTTCACCAGGCTCTTTAACCAGGGTATGATCTTAAAGAAGGCTGCCGATGTTGAGAAATACGGTGACAAGCCGGTGAAGATGAGTAAATCTCAGGGAAATGTTGTTTCTCCCGATGAACTGGTTATGGACTACGGTTGTGACGCCTTAAGAATCTACGAACTCTTCGTAGGACCGCCTGAACTCGACAGCGAATGGGATCCCCGGGGTATCGAAGGCGTATACAGATTCCTCAGCCGTTTCTGGACCATGGTAACGGATAATAAGGACCGTGACGTCAAAGAGACCGAAGAGCTTGAAAGACTTCGCAATAAGATGATCTTTGACATCGATCAGCGGTTGAATAATTTCAGTTTAAATACTGTTATCTCCGGATTTATGGAGTATAACAACCGGATGGTTGAACTGACCAAGGCAGACGGAATTGATAAGAAGACACTTGAGACTGCTGTTATCCTCTTAGCGCCTTTTGCTCCTCATATCTGTGAAGAGCTCTGGCAGGAACTCGGTCATAACGACAGTGTCTTCCATGCAAACTGGCCGGTGGCAGACCACAGCAAGATGGTTGAAAACGAAGTGGAGATCGCCGTTCAGATCAACGGAAAGACGAAGACAACCGTTAAGATCGCAAAGGATCTTGCAAAAGATGCCGCATTAACAGCAGGTAAAGAGGCGCTTGGCAACAAATTAAACGGAACCGTTGTCAAAGAGATCTATGTTCCCGGTAAGATCATCAATATTGTTGTAAAACCGTGATATACAGTTTACGATCTTTATAATTTGGAAGCGGACAGAAAACCGGTTTTTTGTCCGCTTTCGTTTTAACAAATACATATGGAGGTTAATTACCCAATGGCAGACAGTACAAAGATACAGATGACTACTCCGCTCGTGGAAATGGACGGAGATGAGATGACAAGGATACTCTGGAAGATGATCAAAGATGAACTCCTTATCCCTTATATCGACCTGAAGACAGAGTATTACGATCTGGGACTTGAACATCGAAACGAAACAGATGACAAGGTTACCGTTGAATCCGCACAGGCAACCAGGAAATACGGTGTAGCCGTTAAGTGCGCGACCATCACGCCCAATGCCGCAAGAGTAGAAGAATATCATTTAAAAGAAATGTGGAAAAGCCCTAACGGAACGATCCGCGCGATCTTAGACGGAACGGTATTCCGTACGCCGATCATCGTAAAGGGGATCGAGCCGAATGTAAAGACCTGGGAAAAACCCATCACTCTGGCAAGACACGCTTACGGAGATGTCTATAAGAATGTTGAGATCAAGGTTCCGGGGGCCGGAAAAGGATATCTCGTATTTGAGGACGAAAACGGAAAAATGATGTACATCTGTTCTGTGTATTTCGATCAAGCATTTGTTGGACGCAGGGGAGATGGAGGTATTTATAAAGACATCACACATAAATGGGTTGTCTGCTATGTTCAGGTAGATGATGTGCTCGATGAAAAAACAGGCGAGACCTATCCTGAGTATATGGTCAAGTTAGGAGATGTTCATGTAGGTTCATGTAGGCAACCTACATTCCGTAACCATCTGTAGTTCAGC